>NZ_DFRG01000058.1:431-40690 GCF_002378135.1 Thioclava sp. UBA3469 | reverse complement strand
CCCACCCCGCCGCAACAGCCGCCGCGCTTTCGGTGATCGTCTTCTCCTCGGTGCTGGGCTCCATGCCGAATCCGCGCCCTGCCGTGCGCTTCCTTGTGCCCGGTGTCGCGCTTGGGGTGCTCGCCGCAGTCGCCTATCGCGGGCTCACGCATCTGTCGGGCGGCGATCAGACCGAGCTTCTGATCCTCGCCTTCGCCTTCATCGCGGGCGGTGCGCTGCTGCGCGCCCATCCTCGCACCACGCTGATGGGGATCGACATCAACATGTGCTTCCTGCTCGCCGGAGAGATCGGCGCACCGGGCCATTCCCTGCCCGTAACGGCCGCCGGAGCCGCCGCGATGTTCATCGGCAGCGTGGTCATCGCGACGCTCATGTTTTTCCTGTCGCGATTGCACCCGCCAGCGGCCACCGCATAGGCCCGCGCCCCTGCGCATCCCCTTGCAGCCAGCCGCCGCGCCACTTAAGTTTGCGGCAAAGGACGAGGAGCCCTATTTATGGCAATGGAAGCCCATGACATCGAAGCCCTGATCCGGGCCGAATTCCCCGATGCCAAGATCACGATCACCGATCTCGCCGGGGACGGGAATCATTGGGCGGCGGAGGTCATCGACGAGAGCTTCCGCGGCAAGAACCGCGTCCAGCAACAGCGCGCGGTCTATGCCGCGCTCAAAGGGGCGATGGACGGGCCGAACGGAGTGCTGCACGCGCTCGCTTTGACCACCAAAGCGCCCGAATGACACGATGGATACACTCGGGCTTGCGTTGCTGCTGCTCTACGCGATCGGGCGCGGGCTCCGGGTGTTTTGCATATTTTTCCGGGGCATTCCCCGGCTTCTGAAACATGGCCTTCGCGGACTCCGTCGCGGCGAAGGCAAACCGAAGGATACGGAAGATGAACGCGCAAGACCAAATCGCCCAGCAAATCTCAGAGAATGACGTCGTTCTCTTCATGAAGGGCACCAAGGACATGCCGCAATGCGGGTTTTCGAGCCGCGTCGCGGGCGTGCTCAACTTCATGGGCGTGACCTACAAGGACGTCAACGTGCTCGCGGATCAGGACATCCGCCAGGGCATCAAGGACTATTCGGACTGGCCGACCATCCCGCAGCTCTACGTCAAAGGCGAATTCGTCGGCGGCTGCGACATCATCACCGAGATGACCCTCTCGGGCGAGTTGGACCAGCTGTTCGAGACCAAGGGCGTGAGCTTCAACAAGGACGCCGCCGAGCAGATCCGCGCCGCCAACGCGTAAGCGCAGATCGCCTGATTATCGAAAGCCCCGCCTTCCAGTGGCGGGGCTTTTGCGTTTAGGCGTCGGTCTGAGTCGGGCGCGGCCTGCCGGCCTTGCACCCGCGTCTCACTTGCGCCCGATGAAGCGGTCGAACCAGCCTTTCGCGCCCTCTTCGGCGTCGTCCCAGGCCTCACTCGCATCCTCGAATAACGGGTCGATCGAGCGTTGGCGGAACTGTCGCCACATCGCCCGGATCGTCAGCAAGACAATCACCAGAAGCGTCAGGATGATGATGCTGCCCCAGGGAATGATCCGCGTATCCGGCCCCGGCACGACCTTCAGCCCGACCGCGTTTGGGTAGATCGTTAGCCAGCGCGAGCGCCAGCCATATCGCGTCACCGATACCCAGATCGGATCGGCCGAGGTCGAGATCAGTGACTCCGCCTGCGCCTGCAGATCCGAACTGTCGAGTTTGAAATAGGGCGGCCAGCCCCAACCGGTATCCTCGTTGCGGAAGACCAGTGTCTTGCCGTTGGGACGCACCGAGTTGATGAAACGCACGTCGCGGCTGGTCGCACTCGCGGTGCCGACGTCAGGCGCAGCCCAGAAGATCGAGTTCTCGCCGAAATCGACGCGGCGCACCTCTGTGCCGACGATCCGCACGATGTCATGGCGCGGCAGGTTGTAATGCAGGAACACCGCGACGAAGCCGATCACGACCAGCCAGAAGCCCCATTTCACGTAACGCATCGGATTCTCACCTGTAATTCATCAGATAGATAATGAGCCCCACCACGACGATCGGCAGGACATAGACCAGCCAGATCAGCTTACGCAGCAGGCTTTTCTCATAGTCCCGCATCCCGGCCTCGACGAAGGTATCGCGCGTGGTCTCGGCACGGCCCTCGGCGGCGGCCTCGTTCCAATCCTCTTCCAGCGCCTCGCGCCGGACCGACCGGGCATAGAGACGCACCAGCCAGAACAGGACCGTCAGCACGATCAGCCCGAAGATCGCCAGTCGAATGAAGGCCAGCATCGCGCGCCCTCCTTGCCCCTCGCTGTCGCAAGCCTAGGCCGCGGCGGCACGGTTGACCAGATCAGCCCTTCCGGCGCGCCATGCCGATCCGGATCAGCTTGATCACGATGGCCGAAGCCGCGACCGGAATCAGCGCGAGCACATAGGTCGCGGCGAACATCTGGCGCGGCACATAGCCGTTCGAGCAGCTTGCCGTGTCGGAGAAGAAATGCAGCACGAAGCCCGCACCGCAGGCGGTGCCGGTCATATAGAAAGCGGGCACGATCATCGCGACGGGCACCAGCGCCAAAAGCTTCGCCCAGTCGTATTTCGACAGCCACCCTCCGACCGCAATGCAAAGCACGAGTGCGAAGGCCAAGAACAGGTTCATCCGGTCCCTCCGTAGGAATTTGCACCGCAATAGCGCGCGGGGGCGGTAAAAGCCATGTGTTTTCAAACCTTGCGTTTTCGCTTGGCCGGCGGCAGCGCCCGGCGCTAGCCTTGGGCATGGACCTCGCCACCCGCCTGAAATCCGCCATCGACGCGCGCCGCGACGAACTGATCGCGCTGACCCAGGCACTGATCCGCATCCCGACGCTGAACCCGCCGGGGCGCAATTACCGCGAAATCTGCGATTTTCTCGCCGCCTATCTCTCCGAACGCGGCTTCACGACCGAATTGATCCGCGCCCATGGCGCGCCCGGCGACAGCGAGACCTATCCGCGCTGGAACCTCGTCGCCCGCATCGAGGGCGCGCGCCCCGGCGACTGCGTGCATTTCAACTCGCATCACGACGTGGTCGAGATCGGCCATGGCTGGACCCGCGACCCGTTTGGGGCCGAGATCGACGGAGACCGCATCTACGGGCGCGGTTCCTGCGACATGAAAGGCGGGCTGGCGGCCTCGGTGATCGCGGCGGAGGCGTTCCTCGACACCTGCCCCGATTTCGCGGGCAGTATCGAGATTTCCGCCACTGCCGACGAGGAATCGGGCGGCTATGGCGGCGTGGCCTATCTGGCCGAGCAGGGCCGCTTCGATCCCACCCGCCTGCAGCATGTCATCATCCCCGAGCCGCTGCACAAGGACCAGATCTGCCTCGGCCATCGCGGCGTCTGGTGGGCCGAGATCGAGACCCATGGCCGTATCGCGCATGGCTCGATGCCGTTTCTCGGCGACAGCGCGATCCGCCATATGAGCGCCGTTCTCAGCGAGATGGAGGAGACGCTCTACCCGCTCCTTCTGGGCAAGCAGACCGAGATGCCCGTGATCCCCGAAGGCGCGCGGGCCTCGACGCTGAACGTCAATTCGATCCATGGCGGCGCGCCGGAAGAAGGGGCAGATTACACCGGCCTGCCCACGCCCTGCGTCGCCGATCGCTGCCGCATCGTGATCGACCGGCGCTTTCTGATCGAGGAAGACCTCGCCGAGGTGAAGACCGAGATCATCGACCTGATGGAGCGCGTGAAAGCCCAGCGTCCGAGCTTCCGCTATGAAATCCGCGACCTGTTCGAGGTGCAGCCCACGATGACCGACAAGGGCGCGCCGATCGTGCGCTCCACCGCCGCGGCGATCGAGGCGGTGCTGGGCCGCGAGGCGGCTTATGTAGTCTCGCCCGGCACCTATGACCAGAAACATATCGACCGGATCGGGCGGCTGCAGAATTGCATCGCCTACGGGCCGGGCCTTCTGGAGCTCGCCCATCAGCCCGACGAATGGGTCGGTATCGAGGATATGGCCGACAGCGCGAAGGTCATGGCGCTGGTTCTGGCAGAACTGCTGGGTCCCTAGGGGCGCTGCCCCTCGACGCGTGCCGCGCCTCACCCCGGGATATTTGGACCAAGGGGAAGGAGCATTCCCTCCTTCTTCGCTCTTGTCGAAATATCCCGGGGGGCGGCGGAGCCGCGGGGGCCGCGCCCCCTCTCGACCTCAGACGGCGATATTGTCGATCAGGCGCACATCGCCCAGCCAGATCGCGACGAGCATCCGCGCCGGTTGCGACAGGTCCGTCGCGGGTTTCAGCCCGTCGACCGTGCGCAGTTCGAGATAATCGAGCGCGCCGAAGCCCGCGTCTTTCAGCTCGGCTTTCGCATCGTTGAGCGCGCCCTCGACAGGCACGCCGTCGCGGATCTTCGCAGCAGTCTCCTGCATCACCGTATGCAGACGCGGCGCCAGTTCGCGCTCCTCAGCCGTCAGCCGCACATTGCGCGAGGACATCGCCAGACCGTCCTCTTCGCGGATGGTCGGGCAGCCGATGATGCGGATCGGCATGTTGAGATCGCGGGTGAGCTGCTGGACCACCTGCAATTGCTGCCAGTCCTTCTCGCCGAAGAACGCGCGCCCCGCCTGCGTCATGCCGAAGAGCTTCGAGCAGACCGTCGCCACGCCATCGAAATGGCCGGGCCGGAACGCGCCCTCCAGCGGCTCGGTGATGCCCGCGACGGACACGGTGGTCGCGAACCCGTCGGGATAGACCTCGTCCACGCCCGGCGCGAAGAGCACGTCGACCCCTTCGGCTTCCAGAAGCGCCAGATCCTGCGCCTCGTCGCGCGGGTATTTGTCGAGATCCGAGGCGTTGTTGAACTGCATCGGGTTCACGAAGACCGTCACGATCACGCGGTCCGATTGCTTGCGCGCGGCGCGGGCGAGGCTGAGGTGGCCGTCGTGCAGCGCACCCATCGTCGGCACCACACCGACCAGCATCCCCGAGCGTTTCCACGCCGCCACCTTGTCGCGCAGTTCGGCGGCCTTGCGGATCACCTGCGTCATTTCTTCACCTCGTCGGCGAAGCTGTGCTCGGCTGCCGGGAAGCTGCGGTCGCGCACCTCGGCTGCGTAATCGGCGACGGCGGCTTCGGCTTCCTGACCGAGCTGGCCGAAGCGCTTGACGAATTTCGGTTTGAAATCGGTGAAGAGGCCCAGCATGTCATCGACCACCAGCACCTGCCCGTCGCAGCCCGCGCCCGCGCCGATGCCGACGGTGGGGATAGCGACCATCGCGGTGATCTCGTCGGCCAGCCCCTGCGGCACTTTCTCGAGCACCACCGAGAACGCACCCGCCTCGGCCACCGCCTTCGCATCCTTGACCAGACGCGCCCGGCTGTCGCCGCGGCCCTGCACCTTGTAGCCGCCCAGCGTGTTCACCGATTGCGGGGTCAGCCCGATATGGGCCTGCACCGGGATACCGCGCGCGGTCAGAAAGGCGATGGTCTCGGCCATATGCGCCCCACCTTCGAGCTTCACCGCCCCCGCGCCGGTCTCGGCCATCAAGCGCGACGCGTTGCGGAACGCCTGCGCCGGGCTTTCCTCATACGACCCGAACGGCATGTCGATCACCATCAGCGCGTTCGACAGCCCGCGTGCGACCGCCTGGCCGTGGAGGATCATCATCTCCATCGTCACGCCCAGCGTCGAGGGCAGCCCGTGGAGCACCATGCCCACCGAGTCGCCGACCAGCACGAGATCGCAATGGCTGTCGACCAGTTTCGCAATCGGCGTAGTATAGGCGGTCAGGCAAACGATCGGCGCGCCGCCCTTCATCGCGAGAATATCTGCGGGCATTTTCTGCCGCGTGGTTCCGGTGACGCTCATGGCATCCTCCTGATCTGCTTGCGCGCGAGTCCTAGCGTCACCCGGCCCGCAAGGAAAGACGTGAACGCGCAAACGCTGCGGCATCGGGGCGCGTATCGCGTCATTTGGCGCGGCTCTGGAGGCGTCGCGGCCCAAGAAAAACGGCGCGAGGTTGCCCCCGCGCCGTGAATATTTTTCCGAAAAGATCGGCTCGATCAGTTGGTGGTATCGACGCAGGTGCCGGTGCCGGAATAGCCGCAATCGACGGTGGAGCTGGCAGTCTCGCCCGAGCCGCCGACCTCTTGGGCCATCGCAACCGACGCCTGATGCTGCTCTTCCTCGACCTTCTGCTGATCGGGGATCTGGCCGGCTTTCCACGCGGCCTCGTCCTCGTTGATCGCCACCTGATTATAGGCGGAGACCACATAGCCCGAATGCAGCTGCACGACCGGACCTTCCATCTCGAGGCTCTCGGCGCGGCTGCGCACCTTCACCGGCGTGCCCTTCGGCACTTTCGCGAACAGGTCGATGATGTCCTGATTGAACAGACGGATACAGCCAGCCGAGGTCGCACGCCCGATCGAGGACGGATCCATCGTGCCGTGGATGCGGTAATAGGTATCCCGATTACCCTGGTAGAGATAGAGCGCACGCGCGCCCAGCGGGTTGTCCAGACCACCCGGCAGACCGTCTTTCAGCGGCCCGTAGAGGTCGGGATCTTCCTGGATCATGTTCTGCGTCGGCGTCCAGCTCGGATATTCCTGCTTACGCTTGATCGTGGCATCCCCCGAGAAGGTCTTGCCATCGCGACCGACTGCGACGCCGTAGCGCTCTGCCTTGCCCGGCGCGGTGATGTAGTAGAGGAAACGCGCATAGGGATCGACGACGATCGTCCCGACAGCCTCGGGCCCGTGATAGGGCACGACCTGGCGGCGGTTGCGCTCCACCAGATATTTCGGACTGATCGCCGGGATGGTTTTCCCGTCATCTTCGCGCGCCTGATATTCGGCGGGCACGGCCTTCGTCGACTGGGTCGGTTGCGCATAGCGCTGTTCCGGCGCACTCGCGCAGGCAGCCAAGATGCCAGCCAGCCCGAAGAGCATGGCCGGGCGGATTGCGCGTTTGAGCGTCGAATAACTCGCGGTCACTTGCAATTTCCTGTCTCTTTTTCCGGTGGGCCTTCGGCCCGGTTCCGTCATTCAAGGGGCTAGATAGGGGAAAGTTCCCTCCACTCACACTCACATGAATGTGATCAGGCTCACCCCGGCAGATTCCTGCCCTCTTGATTTTCCGCGCGCGCGCGCCGAGCGTGCTGCGAAATCGCGTGACAAGAGGAGGTGCCGCGCATGAGTTTGCCGCTTTGGTTCGACCCCGAGGAGATGTTGATCGGAGGCGTCTGGCGCAAGCCCGATGCGCGCCTTCCCGTGGAATGCCCCTCGGATGGTCGCGAGATGGCGCAGATCGCCCGGGGCGGCAAGCCGGAGATCGACGCGGCGGTCGAGGCCGCACAGGCGGCGCTTGCAGGCGAATGGGGACAGCTGAGCGCGGCAGAGCGCGGGCGGCTCCTGCTGAAGATGTCCGGGCTCGTGCTGGCCCATGCCGAGGATCTCGCCGTGATCGAGGCGCTCGATGTCGGCAAACCGCTGACGCAGGCGCGCGCCGATGTCGCGGCACTGGCGCGCTATCTCGAATTCTATGGCGGGGCCGCCGACAAGGTGATGGGCGAGACGATCCCCTATCTCAACGGCTACACCGCCTACACGCTGCGCGAGCCGCATGGCGTGACTGCACATATCGTGCCGTGGAACTACCCGATGCAGATCATTGGACGCTCGGTCGCAGCGGCGCTGGCGATGGGCAACGCGGCGGTCGTGAAACCTGCCGAGGAAGCCTCGCTCACCGCGCTGGCCTTCGGGCGGATCGCGCAAGAAGCGGGGATGCCAGCCGGGGCGCTCAATATCGTGCCGGGTCTGGGAGAGGAGGCCGGGGCCGCGCTCTCAGCCCATCCCGGCATCCAGCATATTTCCTTCACCGGATCGGTCGCGGTCGGCCAGCACATTCAGGCCGCCGCCGCAGTGAATGCCGTGCCCGTCACGCTGGAGCTTGGCGGCAAATCCCCGCAGCTCGTCTTCGCCGATGCCGATCTCGACCGTGCGCTGCCCTTCCTCGTGAACGCAGGCATCCAGAACGCCGGGCAGACCTGCTCGGCCTCCTCGCGCATCCTCGTGCAGCGCTCGCGCTATGACGAGGTGCTGGAGAAAATGGCCGCGCGCTATCGTGGCCTGACGGCGGGGCCCGCGCTTGGCGATCACGACCTCGGCCCGCTGATCTCGGGGCGGCAGAAAGAGATCGTCGAGGGCTATCTGGCGCTTGCCTCCGACCTCACTATCGCCGCCCAAGGTCGGATCGCCGAGGACGTCCCCGCAGGCGGCCATTACGTCGCGCCGACCCTGATCGGCGGCGGCCACAGCGCGCATCGGCTCGCGCAGGAGGAAATCTTCGGCCCGGCTCAGATCGTCATCCCCTTCGAGGACGAAGAAGAGGCCGTCGCCATCGCGAATGGCACAGACTACGGGCTCGTCGCCTCGGTCTGGTCGGAGAATGGCGGGCGGACGATGCGGCTCGCCCGCCGTCTGCGCGCCGGACAGGTCTTTCTGAACAATTACGGCGCGGGCGGGGGCGTGGAGCTTCCCTTCGGCGGCATCGGCAAATCCGGGCACGGGCGCGAGAAAGGGTTCGAGGCGCTCTACGGCTTCTCCACCCTGAAAACCGTCGCCGCCTGGCATGGCTGAGGGTTTCGGCTTGGCGGAAATATCTCGGGGGTGAGGCGGGATCAGCGACCTTCCAGTGGAAGGACGCCCCGGCGAACGCCCGAAGCGCAAGCGAAGGGCCGCCAGACCGGGGGCAGAGCCCCCTTGCACCCGATGTGTCCTGCGACAACAGTAGGCCCCGAGGAGGAGCACCGATGAGACTGGAAGGCAAAAGCGCGATCGTCACCGGCGCCGGGTCAGGCTTCGGCGCGGGGATCGCGCGCCGCTTCGCCGCCGAGGGTGCGCGGGTTCTGGTCGCGGATCTCAACGCCGAGGCCGCGCAGGCCATCGCCGACGAGATCGGCGGCGTGGCCTGCACCGTGGATGTCAGCCGCGATGCAGATGTCGCTGAACTGGCGCAGGCCGCGCGCGAGGCCTTCGGGCAGATCGACATTCTCGTGAACAACGCAGGGACCACCCATCTGCCCAAACCGATGGAGGAGGTGACCGAGGAGGAGTTCGACCGCGTCCTCACCGTGAACGCGAAATCGGTCTATCTGACCGCGCGCCATATCGTGCCGGGGATGAAAGCGCGCGGCGCGGGCGCGATCCTGAACGTGGCCTCCACCGCCGGCGTCAGCCCGCGGCCGAACCTGAGCTGGTACAATGCCTCGAAGGGCTGGATGATCACCGCGACCCGCGCGATGGCGGTGGAGCTTGCGCCCTCCGGGGTCCGCGTCAACGCGATCAACCCGGTCGCCGGAGAGACCCCGCTTCTGAAAAGCTTCATGGGCGAGGACACGCCGGAAATCCGCGCGAAGTTTCTCTCGACCATCCCGCTGGGGCGGTTCTCGACGCCCGAGGACATGGCGAACGCGGCGCTGTTTTTGTGCTCGGACGAGGCGAGCATGATCACCGGCGTCGCGATGGAGGTCGATGGCGGGCGTTGTATCTGAACGCAGGGCGTTGAGTTGGGGGCGTTGCCCCCAAACCCCCAGGATATTTGGACCAAGAGGAAGATGAAGGCAGGGCCGAACAATCTGATCACCGATATCGCCGGGCTGCGTGTGGGCAATGCTGCGGACGTGGGCCTGCGCTCGGGCGTGAGCGTGTTGGTCGGCGAGCGCCCCTTCACGGCAGCGGTGCAGGTGATGGGCGGCGCGCCGGGGACGCGGGAGACCGATCTTCTGGCGCCGGACAAGCTGGTGCAGGAGGTCGATGCGCTTGTGCTCTCGGGCGGCTCGGCCTTCGGGCTTGGCGCCTGCGACGGGGTGATGGCAGGGCTGCGCGCGCAAGGGCGCGGTTTCGCGGTGGGCGATCAGCGCGTGCCGATCGTGCCCGGCGCGATCCTGTTCGATCTGCTCAACGGTGGCGACAAGAGTTGGACCGAGACGCCCTATCCCGGGCTTGGGCGCGCGGCGCTCGAGGCGGCCACAGAGCGGTTCGAGATCGGCAGCGTCGGGGCGGGCTTTGGCGCGATGACCGGGACTTTCAAAGGCGGGCTTGGCTCGGCTTCGGCTGTATTAGAGAGCGGCTTCACGGTCGGCGCGCTGGTGGCGGTGAACGCGCTTGGCTCGGTGACCGTCGGCGAGGGCCCGCATTTCTGGGCCGCACCTTGGGAAATCGCGGGCGAGTTCGGCGGTTTCGGCCCTGCGCCAAACCATGATCCCAGCGCCGAGCCCGAACCGATGAAACGTCAGGGCGAGGCCACCACCATCGCCATCGTCGCAACCGACGCCGCGCTCACCCAAGCGCAGGCGCAGCGCATGGCCACGGCTGCCCATGACGGCATGGCGCGGGCCATCGTGCCGTCGCATACGCCGATGGATGGCGATCTGATCTTCGCTGCCGCGACCGGCGAGAAGCCCTTGGCCGATCCGCTCCGCGATCCGTTCCAGCTTGGCCATGCGGCGTCATGCGTGCTTGCCCGCGCCATCGCCCGCGCCATCTATGAAGCCAAAGAACAACCCGGCGATCTGCAGCCCTGCTGGCGCAGCCGTTACGGAACATCAAAAAGCCCGGCGCATTGACCGGACGACCCATCCAGCCCTTCGGAGGACATCATGCTCGACGACAAGACCGACCTCAAATCCATCCTAAAGGATCCCTCGCTTCTGGTGACCAAGGCCCTCGTCGCGGGCGAATGGGTCGATGCCGATGACGGCACCACCTTCGACGTGACCAACCCCGCGCGGGGTGACGTGATCTGCACCGTGCCCGATCTGGGCCGCGCCGAAACCGCCCGCGCCATCGCCGCCGCCGAGGAGGCGATGAAGGACTGGTCCGCGCGCACCGGCAAGGAACGCGCGCAGATCATGCGCAAATGGTACGACCTGATGATGGAGAACCAGGACGACCTCGGCGCGATCCTGACCGCCGAGATGGGCAAGCCGCTCGCCGAGGCGAAGGGCGAGATCGCCTATGGCGCAGGCTTCATCGAATGGTTCGGCGAAGAGGCCAAGCGGGTCTATGGCGAGACGATCCCGGGCCATCAGCGCGACAAGCGGATCACCGTAATTAAGCAGCCGATCGGGGTCGCCGCCTCGATCACGCCCTGGAACTTCCCCAACGCGATGATCGCGCGCAAGGCGGGCCCGGCGCTCGCCGTGGGCTGCGGTTTCGTCTGCCGCCCGGCCTCCGAGACGCCCCTTTCGGCGCTGGCGATGGCGGTGCTGGGCGAACGCGCGGGCCTGCCCAAAGGCATCCTCTCGGTCATCACCTCCGCGAAAGCCTCCGATATCGGCAAGGAATTCTGCGAGAACCACACGGTGCGCAAGCTGACCTTCACCGGCTCGACCGAGGTGGGCCGCATCCTGCTGCGTCAGGCGGCGGATCAGGTGATGAAATGCTCGATGGAACTGGGCGGCAACGCGCCCTTCATCGTGTTCGACGACGCCGATCTCGACGCCGCGGTCGAAGGCGCGATGGCGTCGAAATTCCGCAATAACGGTCAGACCTGCGTCTGCGCCAACCGCATCTATGTCCAGTCCGGGGTCTATGACGCCTTCGCCGAGAAGCTGGCCAAGGCCGTCAACGCCCTCAAGGTGGGCGACGGTCTCAAGGAAGGCGTCGAGGCCGGTCCGCTGATCAACGAGGACGCGGTCAAGAAGGTGCAGGAGCATATTCAGGACGTGCTCGATCATGGCGGCTCGATCGTCACCGGCGGCGAACGTCACGAAATGGGCGGCACCTTCTTCCAGCCGACCGTGCTGACCGGGGTCACGCAGGAGGCCAAGGTCTCGCATGAGGAAACCTTCGGCCCCGTCGCCCCGCTCTTCAAATTCGAGACCGAGCAGGAGGCGATCGCCAAGGCCAATGACACGATCTTCGGCCTTGCGAGCTATTTCTACGCCCGCGACGTGGGCCGCATCACCCGCGTTCAGGAAGGTCTGGAATACGGGATCGTCGGTGTGAACACCGGCCTGATCTCGACCGAGCTCGCCCCGTTCGGCGGCGTGAAGCAGTCCGGCCTGGGCCGCGAGGGGTCGCATCACGGCGTCGAGGATTATCTCGAGATGAAATATATCTGTCTCGCGGTCTGAGACCGATCCGGGGCGGAGGAAAGATACAGAGGGCGGGCCGCGTGTCCGCCCTCTCTTTCATTAACACTCTCCGCTGCTTATCTTGTCCGTGAACGAGAGTGAGGGGCCGGGCTTTGGGCATTTCCGACATTGCGGACGGGATCACACGCGGGATCGAGGGCATGGGCCATTCGGTCTCGGAGGCGCTGTTCGAACCGGTGATCCGGCTCGGCGTGACGGGGCTGTCGCGCGCGGGCAAGACCGTGTTCATTACCTCGCTGGTCGCGAACCTGCTGGATCGCGGGCGGATGCCTGCGCTGGGATCGGCGTCGGATATCACCGCTGCCTATCTGCAGCCGCAGCCCGACGATACAGTGCCACGTTTCGATTATGAGAGTCACCTTGCCGCGCTGACCGGCCCGTCGCCGCATTGGCCCGAGGGCACGCGCGCCGTCTCGGAGCTGCGGCTGTCCTTCCGCATCCAGCCGCGCGGGATGCTGGGCGCGGTGCGCGGGCCGCGCGTCGTGCATCTCGATATCGTGGATTACCCCGGCGAATGGCTGCTCGATCTCGGGCTGATGGACAAAAGCTATGCCGAGTGGTCGGCGGAGGCGCTGGCGCGTCTCCCGAACCGCCCTCAAGGCGCGGAATATCTGGCGCAATCCGAGGCGACGGATGGCACGGCCGAATTCACCGAGCCGCAGGCCAAGGCGCTGGCGGCGGGCTTCACCCGCTATTTGGTCGCTGCGCGCGATGCGGGATTCTCCGACTGCACGCCGGGGCGCTTCCTGCTGCCCGGCGAGATGGCCGGATCGCCTGCGCTAACCTTCGCGCCGCTGCCTGCGGGCGACGCCCCGCGCGGCTCGCTCCGGCGCGAGATGGAGCGCCGCTACGACGCCTATAAACGCGAGGTCGTGCGCCCCTTCTTCCGCGACCATTTCGCCAAGATCGACCGACAGGTGGTGCTGGTCGACGTGCTGGGCGCGATCCATTCCGGGCCCGCCGCGCTCGACGATCTGCGCCAGGCGATGGCCGATATTCTGGCGGCCTTCCGACCGGGACGCGCAAGCTGGCTGACCTCGCTGATCGGCGGCAAGCGGGTGGAGAAGATCCTCTTCGCCGCCACCAAGGCCGATCACCTGCACCACACCCAACACGCCCGCCTGACCGCGATCACCGGCGCGCTGCTGCGCGAGGCCAAGGACCGGGCCGATTTCGCGGGCGCGAAGACACTGGCCCTGTCGATCGCGGCGCTGCGAAGCACCACGGAAGAAACCCTCTCGCATGACGGGGCGGAGTTGCAGGCCGTGCGCGGGCGGCTGGAGAGTGGCAAGTCGGTCGCGCTCTATCCCGGCGAATTGCCCGCCGACCCGGCGCAGCTTCTCTCGCCCGCGGCGCAAGGGGCCTCCACGTGGCTCGACGAGGATTATTCGATCATGAACTTCGCCCCGGCTCCGGTAATCCTGCGACCCGGCGAAGGCCCGCCGCATATCCGGCTCGACCGCGCGGCCGATTTCCTGATCGGGGACAAGCTATGAAAAAACCGGTGATGATCGAGATCGAGGACGCGCCCTCGCCCGCCGAGGCCGCACCGATCGAGGATATGCCGCATGCGACCGAGGAGCGGCTCGAAGGCCGCGCCATGCAGATCGCGACACGGCTGGGGGCGCGGCGCACCTCGCCCATCGTACGGTTCTTCTGGCGCGCGAGCGTGGCGCTGGTGGGCTTCCTGATCTCCGTCGCGCTCTGGCGTTTCATCGACGGGCTGTTTGCCACCCATCCGATCCTCGGCTGGATCGGCACCGCGCTGGTCGCGGCCTTCGCGCTTGGCGCGCTACTGATCACCGGGCGCGAGATCGCCGCCTTCTCGCGGCTGGCGCGGCTCGACAAGGTCCATAAGGAAGTCTCGGAAGCGCTGAGCGAAGATGATCTGAGCCGCGCGCGCAAGGTCACGGCCCATGTCTCGGGCCTCTATGCCGCGCGGCCCGAGATGGACTGGGCGCGCAAGCGGCTGGCCGAGCAAACGGGCGAGGTGCTCGACACCGACACGCTGATGGGACTGGCAGAAACTGAACTGATGGGCCCGCTGGACGCCACCGCCCGGCTCGAGATCGAAGCTGCCGCGCGCACCGTCGCCACGGTGACCGCCGTCGTGCCGCTGGCGCTGGCCGACGTCTTCACCGCGCTCACCGCAAACCTCCGGATGATCCGGCGCATCGCGGAAATCTATGGCGGGCGCTCGGGCACGCTCGGCTCGATCCGGCTGGCGCGCACGGTGATGACCCATCTCGTCGCGACCGGTGCGGTGGCGGCGGGCGACGATCTGATCGAGACGGTCACCGGCGGCCATCTGGTCTCGAAACTCTCGCGCCGCTTCGGCGAAGGCGTGATCAACGGGGCACTCACCGCCCGGGTCGGGATCGCCGCGCTGGAGGTCTGCCGCCCGATGCCCTTCCGGAAGCTGCAAAAGCCGCGCGTGACCAATCTGATCGGCCGGTCTCTGACGGGCGTGTTCGGGAAGAAAGAGGACTGAGCCTCTTCCTCTTGGCAGAAGTATCCCGGCGGGCTCCGAAGGAGCGGGGGCAGAGCCCCCTCGCCTATTTCAGCTTCGGAATCCCGCCCGGAAGCGTCTCACGCTCGACCACGCCCTGCCGCAGGCTCATGCCGATGCGATGGGCGAGCGCCGACCAACCCGCCGCCTGTTCGGGCGACAGTTCCTCGATCAGCACCTTGTCGAATTCCGCGAGCCAGGTTGAAAACATTCCCGGGCGCACATTGCCTGCCGCGCGGTGGACCTGCATGGGCGAGCCATCATAGCCCGGTTTGCGCAGGATCGCGTTCTTCCAGAACCGCGCGACCTTGTCCTCATGGGTGGGCCAGTCGGTGACATGCACCGCAAAGACCGGACCGAGCATCGCGTGGCTGCGCACGCGCTCGTAGAAGCGCGCCACGACGCGGTCGATCTCCGCCTCGGTGATCTCGAAACGTGCCAAGGGGTCAGCCATCGCCAAAGAGGTCCGTCTGCGGGGTGGCGGGTTTCGGTGCCTCGAGCCCCAGATGCCGCCACGCCCGCGCGCCCAGCATCCGACCACGCGGGGTGCGGCTGATCAGGCCCTGTTGCAACAGGTAGGGTTCGATGACTTCTTCGATCGCGTCGCGACTTTCTGACAGCGCGGCCGAGAGCGTCTCCACCCCCACCGGCCCGCCGCCGTAATGATCGGCCATCAGCATCATGTAGCGCCGGTCCGCCCCGTCGAGACCGAGATTGTCGACGCCAAGCCGCGTCAGCGCGCGGTCCGCGATCTCGCGAGTCAGCCGCCCGTCGCCTTCGACCAGCGCGAAATCGACGACCCGGCGCAGCAGACGTCCGGCGATGCGCGGGGTACCCCGGGCGCGCTTGGCGATCTCGCGGGTGCCCTCGGGGTCGGACGGGATACCCAGAAGCCGCGACCCGCGCGTCACGATCAAGTCCAGCTCGTCTTCGGTGTAGAATTGCAGCCGTGTCGGGATGCCGAAGCGGTCGCGCAGCGGCGTCGTCAGCAGGCCGAGTCGCGTGGTGGCGCCGACCAGCGTGAAGGGCTGCAACTCGATCCGCACAGTGCGCGCGGCAGGGCCCTCGCCGATCACCAGATCGAGCTCGAAATCCTCCATCGCGGGGTAGAGCACTTCCTCCACCGCCGGGTTCATCCGGTGAATCTCGTCGATGAAGAGCACGTCGCGCGCCTCGAGATTGGTCAGGATCGCAGCGAGATCGCCCGCCTTGGCGAGCACCGGCCCCGAGGTCATCTTGAAGTTCACGCCCAGCTCGCGCGCCATGATCTGCGCGAGCGTCGTCTTGCCCAGACCGGGCGGGCCGTGGAACAGCGTGTGATCCATCGCCTGGCTGCGCATCTTGGCGCTTTCGATGAAGACGCGCAGATTGGCGCGGGCCTCGGCCTGGCCCGTGAATTCCTCCAGCGCCTGCGGGCGCAGGGCGCGGTCGGCGTCTTCGGGCAGGCGGTCGGGCCGCAGGGTGGGATCGGGTTCGCTCATCGTCATTTACTGTCGCGCCTTTGGCGGAGGGGAGCAAGCGGGGCTCTGCCCCGCACCCCGGGATATTTTTACCAAGAGGAAGAGGTCAATCCTTTGGGGCCAAGAGCCTTAGCGCCGCGCGGATCAGCTTCGCCGTGTCGGTGACCTCCGGGTCGTCATTGGCCTGCGCGACGGCCCCGGCCGCGTCCGAGGGCGCATAGCCGAGATTGGTGAGCGCGGAGATCGCCTCGGCGGTGAAGTTGACCTTCGGCGTGGCAGCGGGCGCTGCTTTCTTCGCGGGCTTCTTGGCGGGCGCGTCCTCGATCACCTCGGGGGTGGCATCGACGGTAAACTCCGCCCCCATCGCCATGACGGTCGGAGCTTTCTCCTTCAGCTCCAGCACGACGCGTTGGGCAAGCTTCGGGCCGACGCCGGGGGCGGATTTCACCGCCGACCAGTCGCCCAGCGCGATCGCACGCCCCAGCCCCTCCGCGCCGAGCGTGCCGAGGATCGCGAGCGAAGCTTTCGCGCCGATCCCCTGCACCGAGGTCAGCAGCCGGTGCCATTCCTTCTCCAAGAGCGTCGGGAAGCCGAAAAGCTGGAGCAGGTCCTCGCGCACCAGCAGATCGGTATAGAGCGCGCAGGCCTCGCCCACGGGCGGTAACGATTGAGCGGTGCGCTGGCTGACATGGACGACATAGCCCACGCCGCGCACGTCGATCATGACATGGTCGAGCGCGCGGTGAATGATGACCCCTGCGATGCGACCGATCATGCGCGCCTCCGTTGGGTTGTGCCCAAGGCATCGCGGGAAAGCTGCGCCGCATTCATCCGAGCCGCCGATTGCAGGTGGAAGGCGTGGCAGATCGCAATGGCGAGCGCATCGGCCGCATCGGCGCCTTCGAACTGCACGCCGGGCAGTTGATGGCGCACCATATGCTGCACCTGCGTCTTGTCGGCATGGCCGACGCCGACGACCGTTTTCTTGATCGCGTTCGGAGCGTATTCGCCGACCTCGAGCCCGGCCTGCGCCGGGGCCAGAAGCGCAATGCCGCGCGCCTGCCCAAGTTTCAGCGTCGCCACCGCGTCCTTGTTGACGAAGGTCTGCTCCACCGCTGCCGCTTCAGGCGTGTGGGTCGCGATGACCGCGCTCAGCCCTTCGTGCAGCACCAGCAGGCGCTTTGCCAAATCCTTACCTTCGGAGTGGAGAATCCCGTTCGCGACGTGCCTGAGTCGCGATCCGTCCATCTCGATTACGCCCCATCCGAGATTGCGTAACCCCGGATCGATCCCGATCACCCGCATTTGCCCTGCCTCGTTCTCGTGTTGTTTCGCAAGAACTAGCACGAAAAGGGAACATCGGCCAGAGGGCATGCAAAAACCGGCCTCATATCACATGCGATTCCTGCATGGCGGGGCTGCCAAAACTGAGATTGTTTTCGCACCCTGCCAGTCTTATCTGCGCTTCAGAAGATGTATTGCCCGAAACTTGAGCAGTTTGTGAACTGAAGGATCCCCCCCCCATGGCTTCGATGGATATCAACACCCGCATGAGCCGCAGCGCCCGACCGAGCGTCTTTACCTCGCTGATCGCAGCCCTGCACGACTGGAACGACGCACGCGTCACCCGCAAGGCGCTGATGAAGCTCAGCGACCGCGCGCTGGACGATATCGGCCTGACCCGGCTCGACGTGGCGCGCCTGCGCTAACGCGACCGACAGGTCATGCGAAAAGGGCTGCCCCGGCAACGGCGCAGCCCTTTCTTTTTTCGTAATGGCTTTGGCGTTCAGCCGATATACGGCGCGAGTAGCCCTGCGATCTTGCGGGTGATCGGGTCGGCATGCATGATCCAGGCCCCCACCCGTTCGAATTGCGAGCCACCCGCGAGGCTTGCGACGCGCGCCTCGTAGCTCTCCTGGCCCACCTGCGCGAGCATCGCGCCCTTCACCAGCAAAATACCGGCAAAGATCAGCGCCACACCGCGCAGCGGGAAACTGCGGCGCGATTTCGGGCGCATGGAATCGAAATAGCTGCGCCCCAATGCACCGGACGCCTCGAATGCACCGCCTGCTTGATGGATCTGGTCGATCCGATGCAGGCGCTTCTCAAAAGACTCGATTTGTGGATCGCGCATGGCAAACCCCGTTAACTGCGATGCCCCAAAGGCAATTTCTCAGGTCAGGGTAAAGCAATCCTTACCGCAATCGGAGCGGATTTGTGGCGGATTAGGCGCGCTGCATGGCCAATGTCGTCCATTCGCCGAATTCCTTACGCGAATGGGAAACAAAGCCCTGCGCCTGATAGGCGGCGACCACTTCATCGGCCTGTTCGTTGAGGATCCCGCTCAGGATCACGAAGCCCGATTCGGCGCAGTTGCGGCCCATTTCGGGGGCGAGCGCGACGAGCGGGCCTTTGAGGATATTGGCGAAGATCAGATCGAAGGGCGCGGCCTCTTTCAGGCGCGGATCGCCGAAGCCCGCAGCCTCGATGCAGATCACGCGGCCTTCGAGCCCGTTCACCGCGACATTCGCCGCCGCCGTCTCCACCGCGACCGGATCGATATCGGAGGCCAGAACCGGCTCGGGCCAGAGCTTCGCCGCCGCCATCGCCAGAACGGCGGTGCCGCAGCCGATATCGGCGACGTTGTGGAAGGTATGACCTTCCTTCGCCAGATCGTCGAGCGCGGTCAGGCAGCCGGAGGTGGTTCCGTGATGGCCCGTCCCGAAGGCCATCGCCGCATCGATCCGCAGCGCGATCGCATCCGCGGGGATCTTGTCCTCGTCATGGCTGCCATAGAGGAAGAAGCGGCCCGCGCGCACCGGGGCCAGTTCGCGCCGCACATGGGCGACCCAATCGGTTTCCGGGATTTCCGAGACGACGAAGGGCTGCGCCCCGTGCGAGATCGCCAGCAGGTCCAGCGCCACGTCGTCGGGGGCCTCGAGAAAATAGCCCGAAACCTCGTAGCGGCCCGACCCGTCCTCGATCTCGAACACGCCGGTGCCGTAGGGGCCGGGATCGAGCTCTTCGAGACGTTCGGACAGCGCCTCGGCGGCCTCGCGATCGGCCAGCGTGGTAAAGGCGGTGAAGGTGGTCATGGGCGCGCTCCTCGGGATGGTTGCGCCCGGGCTTAGGGCCGCGGGCGCGAGCCGTCAAGCGGCCCGCACACGCATCAGATCACGCGTTCAGCCCGATCGGGCAGGTCACGCCGGTGCCGCCGATGCCGCAATAACCGCCGGGGTTCTTCTCCAGATATTGCTGGTGATAATCCTCGGCATAGTAGAAGGGCGGCGCGTCGGTGATCTCGGTCGTGATCGTGCCGTAGCCCGCCGCCTGCAGGCGCTCGGCATAGGCGTCGCGCGAGGCTTTGGCCGCCTCTTTCTGCGCATCCGTGTAGGTGTAGATGCCCGAACGATACTGCGTGCCGCGGTCATTGCCCTGGCGCATCCCTTGGGTCGGGTCGTGACCCTCCCAGAAGACGCGCAGCAGGTCTTCGTAGCTGACCTTGGCGGGGTCGTAGATCACGCGGACGACCTCGTTATGGCCGGTCATGCCGGTGCAGACCTCGCGATAGGTCGGGTTGGGCGTGGGGCCGCCCGCATAGCCGACCATGGTCAGCCAGACGCCATCGGTGTTCCAGAACATGCGCTCGACGCCCCAGAAGCAGCCCATGCCGAACATCGCCTCTTCCATGCCCTCGGGCACGGGCGACCGCAGGTCGCGGCCCCAGAGGAAATGCGGCTCTGCCAGAGGCATCGCTTCGGCGCGGCCCGGCAGGGCTTCGGCCTTGGTGGGAATGGTGGCGGGTTTTCCGAACAGCATGGTAAATCTCCCTTTCGCGCCCCTCTCAGATAGGCGCGGAGCGGCGGAATTTCCAGTTCAAGCGGGCGTCACGCCGGAACCGGACCGAGGCCTTGCAGCACCGTCTCGTAGCCTTTCGAGGGGTGACGCGGCACCAGCAGCGCGAGCCCCAGCGAGATTACCGCCATCGAGGCCGCCAGCCCGAAGACCGCGCCGGGCGAGACCATCCACAGATAGCCCAGCGTCACCGGCAGGAAGACAGCCGCGATATGGTTGATCGTGAAGGCGACGGCGGCGGTGGGCGCGATATCCTCGGGGTCGCAGATCTTCTGGAAATAGGTCTTCTGCGCGAAGGCCAGAGCGAACAGCAGATGATCGACCACGTAAAGCGCGCAGGCCAGCCAGATGCCCCAGCCGAACCAGTAGATGCCGCCATAGGCGAGGAACAGCAGCGTCAGCCCGACATATTCGAAGATCAACGCCCGGCGCTCGCCGAAGCGATGCACGAAGCGGCCCATCGCGGGGGCTGCGGCCATGTTGACCGCGAAGTTGATCAGGAAGAGCGCGGTGATCTCATCCACGCGCAGCCCGAAGCGCTCGACCATCATGAAGGCGGCGAAGACCACGAAAATCTGCCGCCGCGCACCCGCCATGAAGGTGATCGCGTAATAAAGCCAGTAGCGACGGCGCAGCACGAACTTCTTCGATTGCGGCTCGCGGGTGTGGAATTGCGGATAGATCAGCGCGGCGGCCGCCATCATCACCATCGTCGCGATCCCGGCGGTGGCGTAGACGAATTCATAGCTGAGGTTGAACGTCTTCCAGGTCAGCACCAGCAGCGCATAGGCCGCCAATGAGGCGCCCGAGCCGATGGCCACGATCCGGCCCAAGGTCTGCGGCGCCTTGGCCTTGTCGATCCACTGCAATTGCAGCGACTGGTTCACCGTCTGGAAATAGTGAAACCCGATCGAGGACAGGAGCGTCACGATGATCAGCCCGGCAAAGCTCGGGAACAGCGCGGTGACCGCCGTCGCTCCGCCCAGAAGCAGCAACGACAGGATCGCCAGCGTCTGCTCGCGCATCACCCAGAGCACGACGATCACCCCGATCGCGAGGAAGCCCGGCACTTCGCGGAAGCTTTGCAGCCAGCCGATATCGACGCCATCGAAATTCACGACGTCGATGACGAAGTTATTCAGCAGCGCCGACCAGGTGGCGAAGGAGATCGGCATGGCGGTGGCCATGACGTAAAGCAACGCCTCGGGTCTGCGCCAGCGCGGCAGCTCGTGGGCCTCGTCGAGAGCGACGGATCGGAACTTCATCATGCCTTCCTTAGACGCGACGGCAGCGCCTGCGGCAAGTCTGCAAAAGGTGCAACCTGACTCAGATCAATGTGCGTTTCTGCGGTTTCTGACAGAACCCGTGCGCGAACGGGAGATCGTATCATGGACATCATCGCACTCATCGAGCGGATCGGCGAAGGCCCTACGGCGGCGCTTTTCGGGGTGATCACCGGGCTCATCTTCGGCGTCGCCGCGCAGAAATCCAACTTCTGCCTGCGGGCTGCCACGGTGGAATTCGCGCGCGGCAAGCTGGGCGGCAAGGTCGCGGTGTGGTTCCTGACCTTCTCGACTGCGCTTGTCTGGGTGCAGGGCGCGCAGCTTCTGGACCTGTTCCGGCAGGCCGACAGCCGGATGATGTCGGTGCCGGGCTCGTGGTCGGGCGCGATCATCGGCGGGCTTCTCTTCGGCGTCGGCATGGTGCTGTCGCGCGGCTGTTCGGGACGGCTTCTCGTGCTGGCGGCGACGGGTAACCTGCGCTCGGTCGTCTCGGGGCTGATCTTCGCGGTGACCGCCACGATGAGTCTCAAGGGCATCCTTGCGCCGCTGCGTGACCGGCTGGCGAGCCTCTGGATCACCGGCGCGCAGAACGTGAATATCCTCGACGCGCTGCACCTGCCCAACTGGACCGGACTGGCCGTCGGCATCGTCTTCGCCATCGCGGGCATGTATCTGGCCAAGCGCAACGAGATCGGCGTGAAGACGTGGATTTTCGCCTCCGGTGTCGGCTTCGCCGTCGCGGTGGGCTGGGTGCTGACCTTCATGCTGAGCCAGGTCGCTTTCGACCCGGTGCCGGTGAACTCCGTCACCTTCTCGGGCCCCTCGGCCAATACGCTGATGTTCTTCCTCGACCGCAACTCGGTGCTGGAATTCGACGTGGGCCTCGTGCCCGGCGTGGTTCTGGGCGCTTTCCTGAGCTCGCTCTTCTCGCGCCAGTTCGCATGGCAGGGCTTCGACTCGATGCCGGTGATGCGGCGCTCGATGATCGGGGCGATCTTCATGGGCTTCGGTGCGATGCTCGCAGGCGGCTGCGCCATCGGCAACGGCGTGACGGGCACCTCCGTTCTGGCAGGCACCGCATGGCTGGCCCTGTTCTGCATGTGGATCGGCGCGATGGTGACCGACTTCCTGCTCGACCAGCGCACGATGACACCCGCCACCGCTTGCTAAGTACGCTCTCCGTCGCGTGCCTAGGCCAGTTCCTGCCGGTTCGCTGGAACCTGCGCGAATCCTTACCTAACGTCACCCATTAGAACGCGTTACGAATTCAGCATAAGACGCCTTCGGAATGCGGGTGATCGCGACCTCTTGGCTCTGCGATTCGTCGACACCGCAACCGCATCACGAAAAACGCAGAAGAAAATCGTGTTTGGCGGAAATCGTGATCGCAACCGTGTCATATGACACTGGGCGAAATGGGTTTCTTCGGGGCATAGGTGGAATTATGAGAGCCTGCGCATGAATACCTCTATGCCCCCTCCGCTGACCGGTGAAGAACGGTCCAAACTCGCCGATCCGTCGCGCCTTCGGGCGTTGCGCGAGACCGGCCTGCTGGAGAGTGCGCCTGCGGAAATCTTCGAGCGCGCGACGCGGCTCGCCACGCGGGTGACCGGAGTGCCTGTCTCGTTGGTTTCCATGGTCGATGAGAACCGGCAGGTCTTCGTGGCGCAAACCGGGCTGGACGCCCCTGCCCCCTCGGAGACGCCGCTCAACCATTCCTTCTGCCGCTATGTCGTCGAATCCGATGCGCCGCTGAACGTGCCCGATGCGCGCGAGGACGCGGTGCTGCGCGACAATGGTGCCGTGCGCGATCTGGGCGTGACCGCCTATCTCGGGGTGCCGCTGCGCACCGTCGACGGGCAGCCGCTGGGGGCGTTCTGCCTGATCGACCGGGAAGCGCGGCAGTGGACCGAGGAAGAATACGAGGCGCTGTCCGACATCGCCGCCGGGGTCGAGGCGGAAATCCGTCTTCGGCGCCAGATCAACGTCGCCCATCGTGAGGAAAACCGGTTCCGCGCCGTTCTCGACCAGATGCCGATCGGCGTCGGTGTGGCCGAGCTGGGCACCGGTCGGCTTATCGATCTGAATGCCACCGCGATCGAGATGTTCGGCGTGACGGACGGCGACGTGACCAAGCAGCTCGCCTTCGACGCTTACACACCAGAAGGGCGCAAGCTCAGCCTGAGCGAGTTTCCGATCGTGCGCGCGGCGCGCAACGAAGAGACGATCAGCCATATGGAATTGCGCTGCGTGCGCCATGATGGGCCGGAACGCAATCTCTTGGTCTCGGCGCAGCGGGTCGAAAGCGAGCCGCCCGTGGCCGTGGCCACCGCGCTCGACATATCCGATCTGAACGCGGCGCGCGAACATGCGGCCGA
This sequence comes from Thioclava sp. UBA3469, assembly GCF_002378135.1. Classification (NCBI taxonomy): domain Bacteria; kingdom Pseudomonadati; phylum Pseudomonadota; class Alphaproteobacteria; order Rhodobacterales; family Paracoccaceae; genus Thioclava; species Thioclava sp. UBA3469. Next base: position 17,080 of record NZ_DFRG01000058.1, on the reverse strand, counting down.
AGTCGACCGGCGGCTCGCGCATTTTCACGAAATCACCTTCGACGCGATTGTCGAACTCGATAGCGAAGACAAAATCCGGTTCGCCAATTCGGTCATGCGCGCCCGCATCCGCGACGCGGTCGGAGCCGAGGCGGAAGCGCAGGCGGTCGGGCGGTCGCTTTGGGAGACCGCGCCCCATCTGATCGGAAGCAATTTCGAAAAAGCTCTGGAAGAGGCCCGCCGCACAGGTGTCCCGACGGTCACCGATCAGGACGGGCGAGACGGCCGCATTCTGGAGGCACGCCTTTACCCCGAGCACGGCGCGATCCTCGCCTATCTCCGCGACGTGACCGAGGAGCGGCAGATCGCGAAAGCGCGCGACACGCTGACGCGCGAGCTCAACCACCGGGTCAAGAACGCCTTCGCGATGATGTCGGGGCTGGTCGGCATGACCGCGCGCCATGCGACGACGCCGGAGGAAATGGCGCGGGGTCTGCGCGAGCGGATCGGTGCGCTTGCCCGCGCCCATGAGCTGATCAATCCGACCGCCACGCCCGAGCGCGATTTCCGCGGCATGGTCGAGTTGCGCGAATTGTTGCTGGGCGTGCTTTCGCCTTACACCAATCTCGACGATCCGCGCCTGATTCTCAGCGGTCCTGATATCGCGCTGAACCATGCGGGCTCGACCAATCTCGCGCTGGTGATCCACGAACTTGCGACTAACGCCGTGAAATACGGGGCGCTTTCGCATGATGCGGGGCTTCTGGAACTGACCTGGCGCGACACGTCCGGGCAGCTCGAACTCGACTGGCGAGAAAGCGGCTATCCCGAAGAACTGGTGCAGCCGAGCAACAGCGGCTTCGGATCCAAGCTCATCGACCTGACCATTCAGGGCCAATTGCGGGGAACCTATGGAACCGAATGGGTTCCCGACGGGTTCCAAGCTCGCATGACCGTGCCAATGGACCTGATAAAAGGGTAGTGTAGCCCATGTTACAGAGCAGTATGACTTGCCTCGAGGGCAGCAATGTCCTCGTGGTCGAAGACGAATTATTCATTGCCTACGACATCGCCTTCTCGGTCGAGGAGGCGGGCGGTCAGGTTGCCGGGCCCTTCGCAACCTTGGCGCGCGCGCGTGCCGCGCTGTCCGACGGCTCGATGAACGTAGATGGCGCGATCCTCGACATGAACCTGCTCGACGGGTCGGCGGAAGCCCTGATCGTTGAGCTGTGGAAACGCGAAGTGCCCTTGGTGGTGAACACGGCCGAGCCGCTGCCGCTCGCCTTCCAGTCGATCATGCCGGAAATTCCCGTCTTCTCGAAGCCGACGAACCCTTGGGAACTGGCCGAAGCGCTAGGACGCCAGATGCGCAACTGAGCTTCGGCGCGGCGCCTTTGTGATCCCTCTGCCCGCTTTACAGCGGCATTCCATAGTCCTTGGCGATCGCCCAGATCTCTGCATTGATCGCCTGCATTTCGGCAAGCGCGGCTTCCAACTCGGCGAGCGTCGCGCGGTCCAGAACGCTTTCCTCTCCAATCCTCAGACTGGTCTTGCGATCCGCGATCCGCATCTGGATTGCGCGCACCGGCCCTCCGCCCTCGTCGAAGGCGTAGAGGCAATGGTTGAAGTGATTACGCAGCCCCGAGACTTTCTTCATCCGCGCCGACACCGCCAGCACCCGTTCGCAGGCCTTCGGCGCACAGGGGCAGTCGTCGCGCTTGGCCAGCCGATCCACCAGATCGAGCCGCGCCCGCGTCGTGTTCAGCGTCAGATGGATGATCGTCGCGACGCCCTTGTCGGTCCCGGCGAGCCCCGCGATCAGATGGATCAGCAGGCTCTCGGTATTGGTCCACGCGTAGTTGATGCGCCCGATCTGCATCAGGAACTGATCGAAATCGGGCGGGCGCATCTCCGTCGGCGTGGGCGGGTCCTTAGGCACTTCGGTTTCGGTGATACCAGATCGCCGCCTCGGTGCGGTTGGTCACGCCGAGCTTCCCGATGATGCGGTGGATATGCAGCTTCACCGTATGTTCGGACAGGTTCAGCTGCCCCGCGATGATCTTGTTCGGCTGCCCTGAGGCGAGCATCTCGAGCACCTCGGTTTCGCGCGGCGTTAGCCCCGATACGTCGATCGCATGCGACGCGTTGGCTGCAGCCGATCCGTTCAGCGCCGAGATCGGCGGCTCTGCCGGACGGCAGCGCAGAAGCGCGGGCGGGATATAATGCCCCCCCGAGACGATCATCCGAAGGATCAAAAGCCACGTCGTCAGATTGACGTTCATCGGCAGCAGACTGATGTGATGGGACAGGATCGCAGCGCTATGGCGCGTCATCAGATCTTGCGCATAAGCCTCGTCTTCAATCGCGACGATCAGCTTCACACGCGACAGAAGCGGCTCACGTCGTTCGGCCAGCGCGATAAGACCATCGGCGTGATCCTCATCCACGATCAACGAACACAGAGCGCCGTGATCCTCGATCCAACCGTCGGACCGCAACGCCTCGAGCAACGTTTCGAAATCATCCAGACGCAGACATGTCGCCGGTGCCACCTCGGCATCGACGGTTCTCAATACGGTATCGGAAAAAATCTGCGACGCGCCCAGAAAACAGATCGCAGCATCCTGTTTGCGGCAAGACGGCATTACACGTTTCCCCGCGGGTTCACTCTTATACAACGCATTCATGGCGGCCCCCTCCTCCTACCCTGAACTCAATATGCGGACGGTTAACCCCACGTCATACCGCCCGCATCAACCATATCACGGACCAGTGAGTTCAGCGTTACCCGAAGTGTTTACCCGATGGTAAGGATTCTCTTACGTAGCGTAATCTTACTCGAATCGGCGGGCGAGTGGTGGGATTTCTGCGCTGCGGCACTTGTTGGCGCGTGCCAGTAGTAGGCTTCAACAGATTCGCCACTAGACTTTGTTCTGGTTTCTGCGTTTGCAACGGCTGTGTAAAAATTCTCGCGACCCTCCGGGATTCCGCAGCCCTCTGCGCGCGGAATTTTAGAAAATGGATGCGTTTCAGTCGGTTAGCGAGATGACCCGACCGGCTAGACCCATTTGCTAGCTAGGTCCTCAGGATCACGGGGCGCAGGATGTTGGTGTCGCAGCTGGGGGCTGTGACTCGTCTGTTTCCACACTCCGCCCGGAAAGGGTGACCCACCTGCGAATCGCTCGATTCGGGGATCGGGATCGGGGTGCCGAGCGGTTGGGGAAGCGGACATTCACCGGGGCGAAAGCCCTTAATCACGAAGGTCCGACAATATCCGTTTTAGACAGAGTGACGGATCCCGGACCGATCAACTGGGAGAAGACAAATGGTATTTAGAAATAACTTGTTCGATCCGAGCATTCAGGTGCAGGGTCAAAATCAGGACCAGACCGAAGCTCAGGGCCAGGCTCAGGCCGAAATGCAGGGTCAGGGCCAGGGCCAGGGCCAGTACCAGCACTCGACCACCGAGAACAGCAGCGACTCCGGTTCGCTGGCGGGATCGGGCGCTGGCAGCCTTGCGGGTTCGGGCGCGATGTCGGGAGCTGGTGCCGGTGCGCTTGCGGGCTCCGGCTCGAACAGCGATTCCGGCTCGCATAGCGGTTCGCATGCAGGGGCTGGCGCTCATAGCTCCAGCGACAACACGAATATGAACGGCAACGGCAACCTCAATGCCAATGCGAACCTCAATGCGAACCTGACCGCTGTCGATGTTCAGGTCGGTCTGAACCTCGACGGCTACGAGCCGTCCGATGACGACTTTGCCGATTTCGATCTGAGCGGCTCCGCGAGCGTCGGCGATGTTCTGATGGCCGATGGCAACATGAACTACGCCTATGATCCCGGCGATGACATGAACTTTACCGACGTGCTCAACGGCGCGGGTAACGACAACATGCTCATCAACGCGCAGTCGAACAGCCTGAACGACAACGACACGCTGAGCAATCCGAGCGTTTCCAACGAAGCGAATTTCCAGGTCGACGCTACGATCAAGGACAATTCGGCAGAGGCGGATGACGGGATCGACGCGGCCTCCGAAGGCGGCGACGGTGCCGAAGATGTCGGCTCGACCGGTGGCGCTGCACTTGCCGGTGGCGGTATCGCCCTGTCGGGCGGCGGCGTGTCGATCGCGGCCTCGGACACCGAGGGTGAAGGCGATGACGGCGGTGACGGCGGCGCAGGCTTCGGTCTCGGCGTCGGGCTGGGTGTGGGCGCCTCGGGTGCCGCAGCGCAAGACGGCGGCGCCGGTGCGATCGCTGGCGGCGGCGACACGGGTAGCCTGGACATCCTTCCGATCATTTCGCCGGAACTGGCGACGGGCGGCGATGCCGGTGCGATGGAGTTCGGCGGCGCGACCGCAGGCTCGATGGGCGTCGGCCATGGTATGGGCCTCGGCGCTGGTGAAGGCGGCAACGGCGGTGCTGGCGGCGACGGCTACGGCTGGTCCTCGACCGGTTCGCACGCCTCGGGCGGCGGTTCCTGGGCGACGGGCGGCTATGCTGGCGGCGGTAACGGCGGTGGCGACGTCACCGCAGGCGGCGGCGGCAATGGCGGCAGCCTCGGCAACTGGGGCTCGGGCAATGGCGATGATGGTATCGTCACCGGCCAGTCCTACGCCGATGCGAGCGCGGCCATCGACACCACCGCGTTCAACCAGTCGATCGTGATGGGTGCCAACATCCTCGGCAACGCCGTGGATACCACCGTGGTCGGTGGCTCGCTGTCCTCGACCTATATCGGCGACGACGACACCACCGGGGCATAAGCTCCTGCGCGGCGCGCCTCCCCGGAGGCGCGCCGCATCTCATTCCCGGCGTTTCACATCGCATCACGCCCGGACCTGACCTCGGCGGCATTCGCCCGCCGGATGCGATGAACCGACAGTCTGACGACCCGCATCCAAGCGCGGGTCTCCAGCGTCATGAAGGGGGGAAGTAAGATGCTTGACCGGCAGACCGAAATCATCGCCCATTTCATCGGTGCCTTCAATCAGACGACCGAGACCTATGTCGCCCGACAGGAATACGACGCCTTCCGCGCGCTGCAGGCCTCCACGCCTGCTCCGGGGGTTTTGCTCTCCGTCACCGTCAACGTCGACTCGAATTACCTGCTCGGAGATTTCGATCCGGCGCTGCAGCTGAGACTGCCACTGGCGCCGCCGCCCGGCGCGCCCTGGCTTCCCTTCGTCGACGATTACCAGTTGCGCGACATCGCACCGCCCGGGTTGCCGCCCGGCCAGTTCGCGATCCCGCCCTATGATTTTCCGCCAGTTCCGGTGCCGTTTCAGGTGTTTCTCGGAATGGCCCCGCCCTCCTCGGTGCTCCACATCACCTCGCAGATCAACACGCTGAACGATCATGACGTGCTCTACGACAAGCCCTTCATGATGCCGGCGGAGCTGATGGACGAATATGGCCCGGAGGCCTCCGCGTCTAAGCTGATGGCGCTGGCCGATTATGCCGATGCGCTGACGGTGAGCACCGCGCCTGTGGGCACGACCATCGAAGCGCAGACAGAGACGCTGATGGCCCAGATCGAAGCGCTCGATCCCGAGGCCGTGCCCGGCGGCGCAACGGCTGCGATGTTCCGTAGCGAGACGATCTTCGCCGCGCCCGCCGACACCGATGCGGAAGACGAAGCAGGAGCGGGCGCTTCCGATCCTGACACCATGACCGAGCTGGAAAACGAAAGCCTCGAAGACGGTGAAGCGGAAGCCTCCTCCCCCCTTCCGCCCGCCTTCTCCGGCAAAGTGGTGTTCGACGGACAGCTCATGGACGAGATGCCCGAGACGCTGACGCTGCGTCTGGAAGCGCGCGATCCGTCTGAGGACGAGGATGCACCGCTTGGCGAAGGTGTGGTCGAGGTCGAGATCGACGGGATCGGCGGCGAAGACGGGGCCGCCGGGCTGGTCCAAAGCCCCGACATGCCCGTTGATCCGGCTGGCTTGGCGCTGGAAATCGTGCAGAGCCTGAGCACCGGCAACAACCTTCTGCTGAACCAGTCGCAGGCGGTGCATGACTGGCTCGATGCGCCGGTCATCGCAGTGGGCGGGTCGATGACCTCGCTCTCGGTGATCTCGCAGGTCAACGTGCTGCGCGACGTGGATATGAAGCTCGGACTGGGCCATCACGGCACCGGAAACAGCGCTGGCGGGAACGGCCTCGGAAACGCGGAGGGCTATGATCCGCTCGCCTCACAGGCTCACAACGTCGCAGTCTACACCCAAGAGGCCAATCCCGCGAACTTCCTCAATCTCGTCATGCCGGCTGGCAGCAGCCTGATCGCAATGACGGCAATTCGCGGCGACCTGATCATCGATAACCATACGACGCAGGTGAACGCGGTCTCCGACGGGGATCTGGTGAGCTTCGAATTCGGCTCCTATTCCGCCGAGATCGTGATGGGCGACAACTCGACCGTCAATCTGCAGCTGCTGCTGGAAATCGGTTCGCAGTTCGATATGATCATGATCGGCGGCAACATGTACGAGATCGCGCAGCTCGAGCAGATCAACGTGCTGCTCGACGACGATCTGGTGATGAGCGGATCTGGCGGCGTCGGGCATGGCGGCGCGGGCCATGTGTCGAGCGAGGATAACCTTCTGTGGAACGAGGCGCATCTGACCAAGGTGGGCATCGACCAGTACATGGAGATGGACGCGCAATATCAGAGCGTCCTCGACCAGCTTGCCAAGATTTACGGCGGCCTCGGTCCTAACGCGGGCGAAGACGGTTCGATGCCTCCGGGCGCGGCCTTCGACGCGGTCGAAGGGCTTCTGGGCGATGAGCTTCTGGGCGGCCAGATGGCGCTGCGGGTGCTCTATATCGAGGGCGACCTCATCATCCGGGACAACTTCACCCAGATCAACATTCTCGATGACGCCGACCTGATTTCGATCGACGGGCCGGGCGAGTTCGGCGTCGAGGCTGGCGGCAACACGCTTGGCAATGTCGCGTCGCTGACCGTCGCGGGTGTCGACAGCACGATCATGGCCGCCGATGGCGTCTATTCCGACGCGGTGATCTGGCAGGCGGGCATGATGGATGACGGCAGCGGTGATCCTCTGGGTCCGACGAGTTCCAGCGAAGGGGCGCTCGCCTCGGAGGCAGTCGCCTTCCTCGCGGACGGGATGATCGAGAACACGCCGAATTACGACGATGAGGAATTCCAGGTGCATCCGGGCTCCCACGGGGGAAGCGGGTCGCTCGATGCATTGCACACGGTTCTGGCCTGACGGGGGCGCGGAACTACACATACTAGGGGAACTTCGATGAAAGACAGGACTGACGACGCCGCCGGGGGGCAGGCGCACCGCCAAGATGGTCATGACGCGATGGCTCAGAACGAGGACCGGCCAGAGGTCGATCCGACAGACAAACGGCAGGCGGAAGCCACCACGGGAGACAGTCCCGAAGCGGAGACGCAAGCCGAAGAGACCGGCGCGGAGGGGACTGTCGAAACAGTCGCCGCCCGGACGGAGGGTGGTGCTGACACCCAAAAGGAGGCGGGTCGTGTCCCCGCGCAAAATGCCTCCGGCTCCCCACCGGCACCACCCTCCACTCCAACCTTTCACAAGCGCCTCGGTCCGGTGGATTTCACCCGAACACTGCATGACATGAAAAAGCGCCTGCGCGCGAACATTGCCTTCGTCGCTCTGATGACCTGCGCCACGAATATCCTGATCCTCGCGGTGCCGATCTATCTGTTCCAGATTTCCGACCGGGTCTTCACCTCGCGCTCGACCGATACGCTGGTGATGCTGACCATCGTGATCGTCGGGGCGATCGTGGTGCAGACGCTGCTCGACGCGGTGCGACGGCTGGTGCTGATGCGCTCGGCGGTGGACGTGGCTGCCCGTCTGGGCGCGCCGGTTCTGTCGGCGGCGGCGCAGGCCTCGCTGCATTCCAACGGACGCGAATATCAGGTTCTGGGCGATCTCAACGCGCTGCGGAGCTTCCTCGTATCTGGCACGCTTCTGTCCTTTCTGGACGTGCCCTTCACACCGATCTTCGTGCTCGCAGTCTTCCTGATCCACCCGCATCTCGGCACGATCGTGGTCATCACCGCACTGATCCTGATGGTCTTCGCCTGGATCAACCAGAAGATCACCTCGGAGGGCTTCCGCCGCGCCAATATCGCGCAGACCAAGGCGAACCTTCATCTCGAGTCGATGTCGCGCAACAGCCAGATCATCAACGCGATGGCGATGATCCCCGAGGCCGTGTCGATCTGGGGCCGCGATACCGCCGCCTCGCTGCGCGCACAGACCGAGGCGCAGGACCGCAACGTCTTCACCGCCTCCGCCTCGCGGATGTTCCGCCTGTTCACCCAGATCGGGATGCTCGGCTGGGGCGCCTATCTCGCGCTCGACGGGCAGATTACCGGCGGTATGGTGATCGCCGCCTCGATCGTGGCGGGCCGCGCGCTCGCGCCGATCGAAGGGGCGATCGAGGGCTGGAACTCGTTCCTGCTGGCACGCGGTGCCTATGACCGGGTCGGCCAGCTTCTGGCTTCGGCCAAGACCCGCAACGACAAGCTGCGCCTGCCCAAGGTCGAGGGGCGGCTCGACATCGAGCGTCTCCTCTATGTCCCGCAGGGCACCAAACATGTCGTGCTGAACGCGCTGACCTTCTCGCTCGCGCCGGGCGATCAGCTGGCGATCATCGGCAATTCGGGTGCGGGAAAGACGACGCTCGGCAAGATGCTGGTGGGATCGGTCCTGCCGACCTCGGGCGCTGTGCGGCTGGATCTGATGGACATCCGCAACTGGGACCCGCGGCAATTCGGGGAATGCATCGGCTATCTGCCGCAGGACGTGCAGCTCTTCCCGGGCACGATCAAGCAAAACATCGCCCGGATGCGCGAGGATGCGAGCGACGCCGCGATCCACCGCGCCGCCGCGCTCGCCGATGTGCATGAGATGATCGCCTCGCTGCCGCAGGGTTACGAGACGGTCGTGGCCTCCGACGGCTCACCGCTCTCGGGCGGGCAGAAACAGCGGATCGGTCTGGCCCGCGCCTTCTTCGGCGATCCGAAATTCGTGGTGCTGGACGAGCCGAACTCGAACCTCGACACCCAAGGCGATGCGGCTCTCGTGCGCGCGCTCGGCCATGCGAAGGCGAACGGGATCACGGTGGTCGTGGTCACGCAGAAACCCTCGCTGCTCAGCGCGGTCGACAAGATCATGCTGCTCAATGACGGCAATATCGCGATGTTCGGCTGGCGCGATCAGATGCTGGCGGAACTGGAGCGGCGCAAGCAGGCCAAGACTCAACAGGTCCAGCAACAGCGCGCCGCGGCCCAACCCGCCACCACCGCCGCCAACGCACCCATGCAAGGAGCGCCGGCATGACACTCCTTCTGACCAACCCGATCCAATCTGCCGAAACCCGCGACTGGTCGACCGAGGTTCCGCGCAACATCAAGACGCTCGTCATCGTCGGCCTGACGATCTTCGCGATGGCCTTCGGAGGCTTCGGTGTCTGGGCCTTCAGCGCACCGCTCGCCGCCGCCGTGATGGCGCCGGGCTCGTTCGTGGCCACGGGCCGCAACAAGATGATCCAGCACCTCGAAGGCGGGATCATCAAGGAGATCAACGTCTCCGAGGGCGATTTCGTCACCGCAGGACAACCGCTCCTGCGTCTCGACGAAACCTCGGCTCTGGCCAATGAACGTGCGCTGTTTCTGCGCCGTGCGCGACTGACCTCGATGGAGGCTCGTATTCAGGCCGAATATGACGGCTGGCGCGAACTGGTCTTCCCGGAATGGCTTCAAGAGGCCCGGCGCGATGCGGAGATCGCCGCGATGATGGACTCGCAGCGCCTCGCCTTCGAGGTGACACGGGCGAAAGTACAGAGCGAGCTGGACCTTCTGGCCCGCAACATCGCCGCCATGGAAAGCCGCGCGGAAGGCTATCGCGCGCAGCTGACCGCCACGGAGGCCCAGCGCGACCTGCTGGCCCAGGACCATGAGAGCAAGGCGAAACTCTACGAGAGCGGCCTGATCCGGCGGACCGAACTGAACGCCCTGCTGCGCGCTCTGGCCGATGCGGAGGGGCAGATCGGACGCCTCAAGGCAGAGATCGGCGAGAGCGAGGAGATGCGCGCGAAATATCAGGCGCAGACCACGCAGACGATCGAAACCCACAAGCAGGCCGCGCTCGACGAGCTGGAGACCGTGCAGGCGGAGCTGGATTCCGTGCGCGAACAAGAGCGCAAGGCCACCTCCATCCTGAAGCGCGTCGTGATCGACAGCCCCGTTTCCGGGACCGTGGTGCGGCTGAACTATTCCGGCGCGGGCGGCGTGATCGAAGCGGGCAAGGTGATCGCCGAGATCTTGCCCTCGGAAGCACCGCTCATCATCGAGACGATGATCGCACGCACCGATATCGACGCGATCAAGGTCGGACAGGAGGCCTCGGTGCGGCTGTCAGCGCTCAACCAGCGCACGACGCCGATCCTGATCGGAGAGGTCTATTACATCTCCGCCGACGCGATCGTGGAGCGCTCGGGCGAACATCCGCGCGAGGTCTATATCGCGCGCATCCGCCTGCCCGCCTCGGAACTGCGCCGCGTGCCGGGCTTCGCGCCGATGCCGGGGATGCCGGTCGAAGTGATGATCCAGACCGCGTCGCGAACCTTCGCCCAATACATCGCGAAACCGGTGGTGGATTCGATGAACCGCGCTTTCCGCGAGCATTGAGGGGTCGATCCGGCGGAAAACCGGCCTGAAGGCGTCGCTCCCAAGGGGGCGGCGCCTTTCCATATGAAAACAATCTTTTCAGCCACTTATCCTACAATTTAGAGTCCTTCTAAATTCCTGACTAAAATAATCGATCACGAAGGCGGGAAAATACCAGACTTCATTTGTCAGAGATCAATTTCCAGACTATCTCCAATCTGTAGGAAGCGAAGACCAACTCGCGACCCATCACGGAGGTGCCCTCATGAAGGCCAGCCCTATCGAGAACGAAACCTGCAAATGCGCGCTGCCGCTTGGCCAGTGCCGTCGTGGGTTCCGGGGCACTCTGGTATCGGTCTGCCCGCTCGCCGGGAATGACGGCTATGACGCGGACGAGTTGGAACTGCGCCTGCTGGAGCTTGGCTTCATCGAGGGCGCTTCGGTCCACATCCTTCACGAAGGTCCGTTCGGGCGCGATCCGATCGCGGTGCGCGTGAACGACACCACCGTCGCTCTGCGGCGTGCCGAGGCGATGGCCATCCTCGCGGAATGACGTCGGCACCTGCCATAAACCAGCCCAAAGCAGCCCAGACCGACCCCGACGCCCAGCCGATCGAGGCGGCGCTTGTCGGTGCGCCCAATTGCGGCAAGACGGCGCTGTTCAACGCGATGACCGGCGCGACGCAGAAGGTCGGCAATTATTCCGGCGTGACCGTGGAGCGCAAAGTCGGCGTGGCGACCACGCCTGCGGGCCGCAAGTTCGCCCTGATCGACCTGCCCGGCACCCATTCCTTGCGCGCCCGCTCCCCCGATGAGGAAGTCACCCGCGACGTGCTGCTGGGCCAGCGCCCGGGCGAGCGTGTCCCCGACATGATCCTCGCCGTAGGCGATGCGACCAATCTCCGCGGCGCGCTGCGTCTGGTGTCCGAGCTGAAGAAGATCGGCCTGCCGATCGTGATGATCCTCAACATGATCGATATCGCGCGCCATCGCGGCTTGCAGATCGACCATGTCGCGCTGAGCGAGGAGCTGGGCATCCCGGTGATCCCGGCCACCGCAGTGCGTCGCGGCGGGCTGGACGAGCTGTGGTCCGCAGTCGACCCGATGCTGGAAGCCGGTCTCGACGCACCGCAACCGTCAAGCTGGGCCGTGCCGAGCACCCATGACATGCGGGTCTCGATGCGCGAGGCGGAACGGCTGGTGAAGACCCATGTGATCCAGCCGCCAGAGCCGGACACGGTCTCTGCCAAAATCGACCGCGTCGTGCTGCACCCGATCGCCGGGCCGATCATCCTGCTCGCGATCCTCTTCGTGATGTTTCAGGCGGTCTTCTCCTGGGCCGCGCCGTTCATGGATGCGATCGACTGGGCGTTTACCTCCGTTGGCGGGGCGGTGACGCAGCTGCTGCCGGACGGGCTGATCCAGAGCTTCATCGCGGACGGGCTGATCGCGGGCATCGGCTCGGTCATCATCTTCCTGCCGCAGATCCTGTTCACCTTCCTTTTCATCCTGCTTCTGGAAGATTTCGGCTACATGGCGCGGGCCGCCTTCCTGATGGACCGGATCATGGGGCGCGCGGGGCTGAACGGGCGCGCCTTCATCCCGCTCCTGTCGAGCTTTGCCTGCGCGATCCCCGGCATCATGGCCGCGCGGGTGATCGACAATAAACGCGACCGGCTGACGACGATCCTCGTGGCGCCGCTGATGACCTGCTCGGCGCGCATTCCCGTCTATACGCTGATCATCGCGGCCTTCATCCCGAACACGAAGGTCCTCGACGGGCTGAGCCTGCAGGGGCTGGTGATGTTCGGCCTCTATGCGGCGGGCGTCTTCTCGGTCCTCGCGGTGGCCTTCGTCGCGCGCTACCTTTTCGCCCGCGAAGAGCGGTCGGCCCCGCTGATGCTCGACCTGCCCGACTACAAAACGCCGATCCTGCGCAATATCGCGCTGGGGCTTTACCAGCGTGCGCGGGTCTTCCTGCGCCGCGCGGGCACGGTGATCTTCTGGGCGATGGTCGTGATCTGGTTCCTGTCGACCTTCCCGATGGCCCCAGAAGGCGCGACGGAGCCCGCAATCAACTACTCCTTCGCCGCGATCATCGGCCATTTCGTCGCCCCGATCCTGCATCCGCTGGGCTTCGACTGGCATATCGCGGTGGCGCTGGTGCCAGGTATGGCCGCGCGCGAAGTCGCCGTGGCCGGGCTTGCGACGGTCTACGCGGTAGGCGGCGAGAACGGGCTGATCCACACGCTCTCCGATCAATGGAGCCTCGGCACCGCGCTGGCGCTGCTCGCATGGTATATCTTCGCGCCGCAATGCATCTCCACGCTGGCGGTGATCCGGCGCGAGGCAGGTTCGGCGAAATGGATGTGGGTCGCCGTGGTCTACATGTTCGCGCTGGCCTATCTCGCGGCCTTCGCGACCTATCAGATTTCCGCGCTGCTCGGCGCGGGCTGAACCTCCAGCCGAGCCCCTTCAATCGATGGTGAGGCGCGGTGAGCCATTTGCCGCCTTGAGTTTCGCGTCCCGATCCGGAAGATGCCGCCCAACAATCACGGGACAGAGAACCATCGCATGATCCATCGCCGCCTCGCCGCCCTCACGGGCCTCGTCGCCCTGATGCTGCCGCAGGTGGCTGCCGCCCATATCACCGCGACCGGCTCGGGCGGGTTCACCGCGGGGTTCGAGCATCCGCTCTCGGGATATGACCATTTCCTCGCGATGTTCGCCGTGGGCCTCTGGGGCGCGCAGATGGGCGGGCGGCAGGTCTGGCAATTGCCGGTGACCTTCCCGCTGATCATGGTCGTGGGCGGCGTGATCGGCATTCTCGGCCTGCCGTTGCCGGGGATCGAGATCGGGATCGCCCTGTCGATCGTGGTGCTCGGCCTCGCCATCGCCGCCGGGTGGAAACCCTACGAATGGGTCGCGCTGGCGATCATCTCGGTCTTCGCGCTCTATCACGGCTATGCGCATGGGGCGGAACTGCCGCTCGCCGCCGACCCGGCCGATTTCGCGATCGGCTTCGTGCTGGCGACCGGGATGATCCACGTGATCGGCGTCGGCGTGGGGCTCCTGCTCGAGCCGATCCGGGGCGGGCAACTCTCGCGCGGGCTGGGTGCGATCATCGCGGTGGTCGGGCTCGGCTTCCTTGCGCTGGCGCTAGGTTACCTGCAATCTCAGCTTGGGTTCCTGCAAGGTGGGCTAAGCCTCTTTGGCCATTGACGTATCGCATAACCGTTCCGGTCTCGGCTGGCTGCGTCACCTCTGGGTGCTGGCCGGGCTGACCGCCCTGATCGTGCTGGCGGTGATCCCGCCTGCGGACCGCGGCGAGACCGGCGCATGGCTGATCCGCGATGCGGTCGCGATCGAGCGTCTCTTTCCGCTCTTCGGCTTCGGGATCGCGCTGGCCTTGGTCGGGCGGCGCGCGGCGCTGATTGCGGCGCTCCTTTGGGCCATCGGGATCGCGCTCGGCTTCACCTTCCGCATCGAGCTGATGGCCGCGTTGCAACAACTCCCCGGCGCGATCACGCATCACTTCCTGACCATGCCGATCTCGGCAATCGCCATCGGCGCGACGCTCGCGCTGGGGCGCTGGTCGCGGCCCGCGCTGATCGTGCCTGCGGGATTTGTTCTGGGGGTAATGTATGCGCTCTCGGTGAAGCTGTCCGACCCGAGCTATGGCGGAAGACCGTGGGTCTTCCTCGCCGGGATCGGGTTGGGAGTCTGGCTGATCGGCGCGGTCTATCTGGTGCTGCGCAGCTGGCAGGCGCGCTGGTTCGAGATCGCGGGCCGGATCGTCGGCAGCTGGCTGGTCGCGATCGGGCTACTCTATGGCGGGGTCGCGCTGATGGGCGGCAAGCTGAAGCCAAAGAATGCCGATCCGTCGACAGCCGCCTCCGAGAACGCGCCCGCCGCAGATGCTGCCGTCCCCGAGGCCGATGCTTTCCCGAGCTTCGGCGCGCCACCGCCCGCCGCCCCGCCGGGCAGCAAGAAACCGGATTTCCAGCCATGATCCGTCCTGCCGCTTTCGCCCTCGCCGCCCTGATCGGACTCGCGCCGGGATTGGCCGCAGCCCACCCGGAAGACGAAATCCTGATCCGCCTGCTCGTCGGCATGGAGAGCGGCAAGGTCACCCATATCGGCGAAAGCTGGACCTTCGATCCGACCGTTTCGGACTGGCTGATCCAGACCTTCGACAAGAATGGCGACGGAGCCTTCACCGGGGACGAGCTTGCGCCGCTGCAAGACGCGGCGAAGCAGAATTCGGAAGGCTCGTTCTTCTACACCCGGTTCTGGAAAGGGGCCGAGCAACTGCCCGACCCGCAAATCTACGGTTTTCAGGCGACAGTGAAGGACGGGGCCGTCACGATGGCCTTCGCGCTCGCCCTGCCCCAAGCCGAGAACCCGAACGATCTGCGCATCGAGATGTATGACCCCGAGAACCTGACCGGTCTGGTGCCGGTAAAATCGAACCCGGTGGTGATCCGGGGGCTGGCCGACGGCGCGACCTGCGTGCCGAACGTGTCGGTCAACCAACCGGATGTGCATGGCGGGCCGGACAATATTCCGATCGCGCTGACGCTGGCTTGTAAGGGGTGACGCCCGCGCGCGCTGGCGTGCAAAACGTAAGTCGGGAGGGGGCGCTGCCCCCGGGATATTTTCGCCAAGAGGAAGAGGCTAGTCGGCCTGTAGCTTCGGCGCGGGTTTCGGATCGGCAAGCGGCGTGTCCGAGAAACGGAT
The DNA here is from genome assembly GCF_002378135.1 of Thioclava sp. UBA3469. Lineage (NCBI taxonomy): Bacteria > Pseudomonadati > Pseudomonadota > Alphaproteobacteria > Rhodobacterales > Paracoccaceae > Thioclava > Thioclava sp. UBA3469. The sequence goes on along the minus strand of NZ_DFRG01000058.1, from coordinate 1,681 downwards.
CGGCGTGCGGATGCCGGGGATACCCTCGGCCTCGATCCGCATCCCCCGCGCCTCAACCTGCGGGTCGGCGAAGACCTGATCTACGGAGTTGATCGGGCCCGCGGGAACGGTCGCCTTTTCGAGCGCGGCGAGCAGATCGGCGCGCGGCCATTGGGCGAGCGCAGGCAGGAGCGTTTCGCGCATTGCCGCGCGATTGGCGACGCGGGCCTCATTCGTGGCGAAGTCAGGGTTGGCTGCGAGGTCGAGGTCCAGCACCTCGCAAAGCCGCTTGAACTGCCCGTCATTGCCGACTGCGAGGATCAGATCGTCATCCTTGGCACTGACGACCTCGTAGGGCGCGATGTTGGGATGGGCATTGCCCAGCCGATGCGGCGCATTGCCGGTCGCGAGGAAGTTCATCCCCTGATTGGCGAGCACGCCCACCGCGCAATCCAGAAGCGCCATATCGACCATCTGCCCGCGCCCGGTGCGCGCCCGCGCGGCCAGCGCCGCCTGAATGCCGATCACCGCGTAAAGCCCGGTGAAGATGTCGGCGAAGGCGACACCCACCTTTTGCGGCTGGCCTTGCGGGTCGCCGGTCAGGTCCATCCAGCCCGCCATTCCCTGGATCAGGAAGTCGTAACCCGCGCGGCTGGCATAAGGGCCGTCCTGCCCGAAGCCGGTGATCGAGCAATAGACGAGACGCGGGTTGATCGCCGAAAGGCTCTCGTAATCGAGCCCGTATTTCTTGAGCCCGCCGAGCTTGAAGTTCTCGATCACCACATCGGCGTCCTTGACCAGATCGCGCACGATCTTCTGGCCTTCTTCGGTACGAAAATCGGCCACGACCGAAATCTTCCCGCGATTGGTGGCGTGGAAATAGGCCGCCGAGCGCCCCTCCGGCCCGTCGCCTTCGCGGGCGATGAAGGGCGGGCCCCAGCGGCGGGTATCGTCGCCTTCGGGCGCTTCGACCTTGATGACCTCGGCGCCGAGATCGGCCAGCACCTGACCGGCCCAGGGACCGGCCAGAATGCGTGCCAGCTCGACGACTTTCACACCTTCCAGCGGGGCCATCAGAAGAAGGCCTGCAGGCCCGTTTGCGCACGGCCCAGGATCAGCGCGTGGACGTCATGGGTGCCCTCATAGGTATTCACCGTCTCGAGATTGACCATGTGGCGGATCACCTGAAACTCGCCCGAAATCCCGTTGCCGCCATGCATGTCGCGGGCCATCCGCGCGATATCCAGCGCCTTGCCGCAATTGTTGCGCTT
>NZ_DFRG01000058.1:0-127 GCF_002378135.1 Thioclava sp. UBA3469 | reverse complement strand
CTTGCCGCAATTGTTGCGCTTGATGAGCGAGATCATCTCGGGCGCGGCGTCGGCCTCGTCCATCAGGCGGCCCACCTGCAGCGCGGCTTGCAGACCCAGCGTAATCTCGGTCTGCATATCGGCGAGC
>NZ_DFRG01000249.1:12892-31902 GCF_002378135.1 Thioclava sp. UBA3469 | reverse complement strand
AGAGCGGGCGATACTTGCGCCCCTTGCCCATGGGCGGCGGCGCGATCTCCTGCCCGTCGCCCGTCTTGCGCAGCCATTTCGCCCAAGGCTCCCACCATGACCCTTCGCGCGGCGCACATTCCGCAGCCCAGTCCGATGCGGAGGGGTGCAACATGCCGGGGCGATGCTCCATCAAGCGGTAGCTCGCCCGCGGCGCACCCGGCGGGCGCACGATCCCGGTATTGTGCCCGCCCGAGACCAGCGCGAAGGTGACGGCGCCCGGCAGCGACCATGTCAGCTTGAAGACCGAATGCCAGGGCGCGATGTGATCGGTCTGGGTCGCGACGGCGAAGACCGGCGTCTCGATGTCCTGCAGGAAGACCGGCGCGCCGCGCGTGTCCATCCGCCCCTCGGCCAGATCGTTGTCGAGGAACAGACGGCGCAGATATTGCGAGTGCATCTTGTAGGGCATCCGCGTCGCGTCGTGGCTCCACGAGGCCATCGCGCCATCCGTCTCGCGCTCGCCCATCAGATAGGTATGAACAGCCTGCGACCAGATCAGGTCCTTCGATTTGAGCATGGTGAAAGTGCCCGCCATCGCGGTCTTGTCGAGATAGCCCTCCTCCCACATCATGTCTTCGATCAGGCTGAGCTGGTCTTCATTGGTGAACAGGCTCAATTCCCCGGCTTCGGTGAAATCGACCTGCGCCGCCAGCATCGTCAGCGAGGCCAGCCGTTCGTCGCCATCGCGCGCCATCGCCGCCGCCGCGACCGACAGAAGCGTGCCGCCGAGGCAATAGCCCAGCCCGTGTACCTTTTCCGCCCCGGTGATCTCGCAGACCGCATCGAGCGCCGTCATCACGCCCTCTTCGCGGTAATCGTCGAAGCCCAGATCGCGGTCGCCCTCGTCGGGGTTCTTCCACGAGATCGCGAAGACGCTGAAACCCTGCCCCACGAGCCAGCGGATCAGAGAATTCGTCTCCTCCAGATCGAGGATGTAATATTTCATGATCCATGCCGGCACGATTAGCAGGGGCACCGAATGGACCTTCGGCGTGCTGGGCTCGTATTGCAGCAACTCGATCAGATCGTTGCGCAGCACCACCTTGCCCGGCGTCAGCGCGACATCGGTTCCCGGGATCAACGTGGGTTCCGGCTTGGTGTCGCCGGTCATCACCTTGACCGCATCCTCGCCCCAATAGCGCGCCCCGCGCATGAGGTTCACGCCGCCCTCCTTCAACGTCTGGGCAAGGACCAGCGGATTGGTCGCGATGAAATTCGTGGGCGACGCCATGTCGAGCCATTGCCGCGCGTAGAACTGCATCATCTGTTCATGGCGTGCCTCGACCCCGCGCACATCGGTCGTGGCGTTGTGCCACCATTGCTGGGCGTGGAGGAAGCTTTGCGCATAGAGGGAATACGGGAACTTCTGCCAATCGGGCGCGGAAAACCGGCGGTCCTGCGGCAGCGGCTCGAGCGGCTGCGCGCCCTCGTCGTCGCTCCGGTGCGGTGCCATCTCGCGTAACAGGTGCATCCATTTGCGACCCGCTTTCCAGCCCAGCTCGGCCTGCTTGCCGGGGCTGAGCGCAAGATGGGTCGCCCAATCGGAAAACGCGAGCCCGAGCGAAATCGGAGACAACCCGCCTTCGGCCCGGCCCATCAGCGCGTGGGACAACCGGTCGAGCCGCTCGAACGAGGCCAGCGCCGCGCTGTGCTCCTCGGCCTGAGGCGTGTCGGCCTGTGCAGATTTGCCCGCAGCTTTTCCGGCACCCTTGCGGGCGCCCTTGCGCGTCGGCGTCTTGTCCCCGGCCAGATCCTTCATCCCGCAGCCTCCTAGCGTTGCGATTCCGCGCAGAACTTACCGCATAAACGATGACAGCGGTTTGACCTGACGCAAGAGAACGCGCCCTCGCGACTCTTCACGCAAATAAGAGCCAATCTCACATAGGCGGGAGGCGCATGAAATATCGGAACTGAGGCATTGCTGCATCGGTTCACCCTGCACATCTCGAGACGCAGAGGCAAAGGCGAGATGGCAAACCGGGACGCGCCACCCCCGGGGACCGCTGTCCGCTGCCGATGCCCCGCGACATACGGATACGACATACGGAAAGACCGGGTTTTCTCTCTCCACCCTTCCCTCTGCCCGGGTTTCCGGCACGACCTGCTTCCGGGTTCTCCTGTCTCTCTTGCCCGGAAGCAGGCCCCTTCACTCCCAACTCCCCGCCCCTCTCGGGCGGGGCTTTTCTTTGCCCGCCTCACCTGCGCGATAGAGCACGCAAGCCTGCGCGCGGCCGCGGGGTGACACCGTGCGCCTGCGTGCTAGCTATGCCCGGTCATGTTGAGCAGGCTTCGAGACAATATCATTCCGCTGACAGTCGCGCTGTCGCTCCTGATGGAGCTGATCGACGCGACCGTGCTGGCGACCGCGATCCCGGTGATCGCGCGGGACCTTTCGGTGCCGGTGCTGTCGCTCAAGATGGCGATGGCGACCTATCTGATCGCGCTCGCGGCTTTCGTGCCGATCTCGGGCTGGATCGCGGATCGCATCGGGGCGCGGCGGACTTTCCTCGCGGCGATGGGCGTGTTTCTCGTGGCCTCGCTTCTCTGTGCGATCCAGACGAGCCTGACGGGGCTGGTGCTGGCCCGCGCGCTGCAGGGCATCGGGGCGGCGATGATGAGTCCGGTGGGCCGGTTGATCGTGCTGCGCCACACCTCCAAGGAGGAGATGACCCGCGCGATGGTCTACGTCACCCTGCCCGCGCTGATCGGCCCGGCGCTGGGCCCCTTCGTGGGCGCGACGGTGACGACCTTTCTCGGCTGGCGCTCGATCTTCCTGATGAACTTGCCGCTCGGCGCGCTGGCGATCTGGCTGACGCTGCGCCACATGCCCGCCGACGGCCCTCCCGAGCCGAAACCGTTCGACTTCCCGGGCTTCCTGCTGTCTGCCGTGGGGCTGGCGGCGGTGATGACTGGCTTCTCCGCGCTGGGCGAGCATATCCTGCCATGGCAGGCCGCCGCGGGCCTTAGCGTTGCGGGTCTGGCGCTGCTCGTCCTCTACTGGCTGCGCGCGCGCAACACAGAGGAGCCGCTTCTCGATCTGCGGCTGTTCCGGCACCGCACCTTCGATGTCTCGATCACCGGCGGGTTGATATTCCGACTGTCGAACGGGGCGATCTCGCTTCTGCTGCCGCTGTTCTTCCAACTGGGCCTCGGTGCCTCGGTGATGGTCTCGGGCGCGCTGACGGGTCTGAACGCGGTGGGCGCGGTAAGCCTGCGGACCTTCGTGCCGCGCATCCTCGACCGGTTCGGCTTCAAATGGGTGATGATCTGGGCGGCGGTGATCCGCGGCGCGACGATCTTCGGCTTCCTCACCGTGACGAGCATCCATGACTGGCAACTGATCCCGCTTCTGCTGATCGGCGGCGCCGCGCAATCGGTCGTCTTCACCGCGATCAACTCCATCGGGTTTGCCGATCTCGACACGCGCGAGATGAGCCCCGCCACCGCCTTCACCGCGATGAGCCGTCAGGTCTCGCTCGCGCTCGGCATCGCGCTGGCGGGTGTTGTGCTGGAACTGACCGCAGGCTCGGCGGCGACCACCACCGGGGCCGAGATGATCCCGATCCACGCCTTCCTCTGGGGCTTTGCGATTGCGGGCGCGACGGGGCCGCTCTCGGCGCTCTATTTCCTGCGTCTGCGCCGGGGCGATGCCGACGGGCTGCGCCGCAAGCGCCGGACGGTGGAGCCCTACGGTTCGGCCAAGGAGCGCTTCCGCGCCCCGCAATCCAAGCAACGTGAACCAGCCGAATGAGCAGTGCTGCACCGGACCTGAAAAATCGGGGATGCGCAGGGCGTTAACCCGGTGTAGCGTGGCGCCATGATCAAGCTCGACCCCCGCGATATCGAAATTCTGCGCGTGCTGGCGCGCGAGGGCCGCATCACCAAGGCGGCGCTGGCCGAGAAGATCAACCTCTCGCCCACGCCCGCCTGGGACCGGCTGAAAAAGCTGGAGAAAGCGGGCCTGATCGCGGGCTATCGCGCGACGTTCAACCTCAAGAAACTCGGGCCGCATGTGACGCTGTTCGTGGCCGCCGAACTGGCCGATCACACTGCCGCCAGTTTCCAGACATTCGAGCGGTCGCTCGATCAGCACCCCGAGGTCGTGGGCTGCTGGGCTTTGGGCGGCGGGTTCGACTATTTGATGCAGATCGTGACCCGCGACATCGACGCCTATCAGCGGCTGATCGACTCGATGCTGGACGCGCGGATCGGGATCGCGCGCTACTTCACCTATATCGTCACGAAAGAGGTTAAGAACGCCGCCATGCCGCCCTTCGACCTCTTCGCAGACCAAATGGACTGACGAGCGGCGCTATTTCAGCCCAAATCCGGGGCCCGCGCAGTCCATTCGGACTATTACCCTGTGAAATCGGGCGCAGAGTGATCTCAACCAAGGAGGTCTCTCATGCTCGATACCGCCATTTCCGCCCGCCCCGATATCGCCGACAAGCGCCTGCTGCGCAGCTTTTCCTATGTGAACGGCCGCTGGATCGCGGGCGAGACGGGCGAGGTGATCCCCGTCACCAACCCCGCCAATGCCGAACGTCTGGGCGATATCACCGCGCTCAACCGCGGCCAGTCGCGCGCGGCGGTCGATGCCGCCCAAGCCGCCTTCCTCGACTGGTCGATGACGCTGCCGCAGGAGCGCTCCGCCATTCTGCGCCGCTGGTTCGACCTGATCATCGCGGCGAAGGACGATCTGGCGCGGATCATGGTGCTCGAACAGGGCAAACCGCTCAGCGAAGCTCTGGGCGAGATCGACTATGCGGCGAGCTTCATCGAATACTATGCCGAAGAGGCCAAGCGCCCGAATATCGAGGGCGTCACCTCGCATCTGCATGACGCAGAGGTGGAGCTGTGGCTCGAACCCGTGGGCGTGGTGGGCCTCGTCACACCGTGGAACTTCCCCGCCGCGATGCTGACCCGCAAGGCCGCCGCCGCCATCGCGGCTGGCTGCACCGTCGTCGCGCACCCCTCGTATGAGACTCCCTATTCGGCGCTGGCGCTGGCGGAATTGGCCGAGCGCGCGGGTCTGCCCGCAGGCGTGTTCAACGTGCTGACCGGCCATGCGCCCGAAATCGTCGAGCCGTGGTGCGACGACACACGCGTCCGCGCGCTCTCCTTCACCGGCTCCACCGAAGTGGGCCGTCTGCTCTATCGCCAATCGGCTCAGACCGTGAAGCGGCTGGTCCTCGAACTGGGCGGCCACGCCCCGGTCATCGTCTTCAAGGGCGCCGATCTGGATCAGGCCGTGGAAGAGGTCATCAAGGCGAAATTCGCGACCTCGGGCCAAGACTGCCTCGGCGCGAACCGGATCTATGTCGAGCGCCAAGTCTATGACGAGTTCTGCCGCCGCTTCACCGAGGCCACGCAGGCGCTCAGCGTGGGCATCGGCATGGAGGACCCCGATATCGGCCCGCTGATGAACGAAAAGGCCGTGGCCAAACAGGAGGAGCACGTGGCCGACGCGCTCGCAAAAGGCGCGAAACTGGCCTGCGGCGGCAAGCGGCTCGATCGCGGCCCGCTGTTCTTCGCGCCGACCGTGCTGACCGACGTGCCTGATAATGCCAAGATCATGCACGAAGAGACTTTCGGCCCGGTCGCTCCGATCACCGTCTTCGACACGGAAGAAGAAGTCTTCGCCAAAGCCAACGCGACCGAATACGGGCTGGTGGCCTACGTCCACAGCCAGAACCCGAAACGCATCTACCGCGCCACCCGCGCGCTGCAATTCGGCATGGTCGCGGTCAACCGCACCAAGGTCACCGGCGCGCCGATCCCGTTCGGCGGCATGAAGCAATCCGGCCTTGGCCGCGAAGGCTCGCGGCGCGGAATGGAAGAGTTCATGGAAATCAAATACGTCTGTCGCGACTGGGGCTGATCGCCCCGCCCGCCCGGACGCCCAAGACAAGAAGAAGGAGAGAAAATTGCTGACCAATGACCAACTCGACAAGTGGGATCGCGAAAGCTTCTTCCACCCCTCGACCCATCTCGCCCAGCACGCGCGCGGCGAGTCCCCCAACCGCATCGTCACCGGCGGCAAGGGCGTGTTCATCGAGGATCGCGACGGCAACAAGCTGCTCGACGCCTTTGCGGGCCTCTACTGCGTGAACGTGGGCTACGGGCGCACCGAGATCTCCGAGGCCATCGCCGAGCAGGCGAAGGAACTGGCCTATTACCACGCCTATGTCGGCCACGGCACCGAAGCCTCGATCACGCTGGCGCATATGGTCCTCGACCGTGCGCCCGATCACATGTCGAAGGTCTATTTCGGCCTGTCGGGCTCGGACGCGAACGAGACCAACATCAAGCTGGTCTGGTATTACAACAACATCCTGAACCGCGCCGAGAAGAAGAAGATCATCTCGCGCTGGCGCGGCTATCACGGCTCGGGCCTGATGACCGGTTCGCTGACGGGTCTGGAACTGTTCCACAAGAAGTTCGACCTGCCGCTGAGCCAGGTCGTCCACACCGAGGCACCCTATTACTTCCGCCGCCCCGATGAGGCGATGTCGGAAGAGGCCTTCACCGCCTATTGCGCGTCCGAGCTGGAGCAGCTGATCGAACGCGAAGGCCCAGACACCATCGCCGCCTTCATCGGCGAGCCGGTTCTGGGCACCGGCGGCATCGTGCCCCCGCCCGCGGGCTACTGGGAAGCGATCCAGAAGGTTCTGAACAAATACGACATCCTGCTGATCGCCGACGAGGTCGTGACCGGCTTCGGGCGTCTGGGTTCTATGTTCGGTTCGGATCACTACGGCATGAAGCCCGACCTGATCACCATCGCGAAGGGCCTGACCTCGGCCTATGCGCCGCTCTCGGGCACGATTGTGAGCGACAAGATGTGGAAAGTGCTGGAGCAAGGCACCGACGAGAACGGCCCGATCGGCCACGGCTGGACCTATTCGGCGCACCCGATCGGGGCGGCGGCCGGTGTCGCGAACCTCGAACTGATCGACAAGCTGGGCCTCGTCGAGAATGCGGGCTCGGTCGGCAAATACCTCAACGACCAGATGCGCGCCGCCATCGGCGAGCACGCGAATGTCGGCGATATCCGCGGCGAAGGGATGCTCTGCGCGGTGGAATTCATGGCCGATCGCGACAACCGCAGCTTCTTCGACGCCTCCGACAAGATCGGCGCGAAGATTGCAGGCGCGATGGTCGAGCGTGGCGTGATCGGGCGCGCGATGCCGCAGGGTGACATCCTCGGCCTTGCCCCGCCGCTGTGCCTCACCGAGGCGGAGGCCGACAAGATCGTCGAAGTCACCGCCGATGCCGTGAAATCGGTTCTGGGCTAAGGCCCCTCGGCAGGGGTCGTCTTACGAGGCGAGCCCTGCCAGCCATTCGGCGATCGCCGCGCGGCTGTCTGGATCGGGCGAATGGTGACGCACCATGAAATCGTCGAACCAGTCGCGCCGCGCCTCGGGCGCCTGATTATCCGCGGCCCAGTCGATCTTTGCGACCATTCTGACCGCGTCGCGATGACAGCGCCCGCAGGATTGCGCGAAAAGCTGCGCGGGATCGGTCTCGGCCAAGGCGGCCCCGGCCCAGACTGTCGCGAAAACAAACACCAAGACGCGCATCACGCCCTCCCAAGAAACTCCAGAACCGAACGCGCCGCGCGCAGACCGGGCGGCTCGCCGCCCTCGCCCAAACGGCGCATCACATCTTCCATGGCGGCCATCTGCTCGTCACGCACCGCCTCTTCTTCCAGCAGTTCCAGCATCTTCGCCGAGATGTCACGCGGCTTGCAGTCGGGCCCGAGGAATTCCGGGATCACCCGCGTCTCGGAGACGAGATTGACCAGCGTCACCGTGTCGATCTTCAGCATCCGCGAAATCACGTGCCAGGTCAGGAAATTCGCGTCATAGGCGATCACCATCGGCACCCGGTTCGCCGCCAGCTCCAGACTGACCGTGCCCGAAGCCGCCAGCGCGATATCGGCGGCGGCAAAGGCCGCGCGCTTGTCGTCGGCATTCTCGACCACGATCGGCGCGACAGGCCAGCGTGCGGTCATCTCGCGCACCATCGGCGCGACGCCCCGCACCGTCGGCAGCACGACACGCAGCCCCGGCTCCCGGTCGCGCAGCTGCATCAGCGCTTCGTCGAACCGCGCCCCGAGCCGCTTGACCTCGCCGCGCCGCGATCCCGGCAGACACAGAGCCAGCGGTTGGTCTTCGCCGATCATATGGGTCTCGCGGAAAGCCGCCGCATCGGCCCCGGTCGCACGCGGCTCGGCCACGACGGGATGGCCCACGAAATCGCAGCTCATCCCGGCGGCTTCCATATAGGGCGGCTCGAACGGCAGCAGCGCGAGCACATGATCGACCACCTGCGCCATCTTCGCCGCGCGCCCGGGACGCCACGCCCAGACCGAGGGCGCGACATAGTGGATCACCTTGAGATCAGGGCGTTTTTCCTTCACCAGCCGCGCCACGCGCAGGCAGAAATCAGGGCTGTCGATGGTGATCAGCGCCTCGGCGCCGCTTTCGATCACATGATCCGCGGTCTCGGCGATGCGGCGCTTCAGATGGCGGTATTTCGGGAGGACCTCCATCAGCCCCATGACCGAAAGTTCTTCCATCGGGAAAAGACTGGTGAGCCCCTGCGCGCCCATCTCCTCGCCGCCGATCCCGGACCACTCGACGCCGGGCGCAAGCCCGTTGATCCCCGCCATCAGGGCGCCGCCGAGCTTGTCGCCCGATGCCTCGCCCGCGATGACGTAGAGCCTCATGACGCTCGCGCCCAGAGAAAAAGGCCCGCGGCCTCGGCAGCCTCGATAACCGCGTCACGATCGAGAAGCATCACGCCGCCCGCCTCGAAAGCTATCCCTGAAAGGCCAGCGGCGGCGGCGTTCTTGACCGTGTCGACACCAATCGCAGGAAGATCGGCGCGACGGTCCTGATCGGGTTTCGGAGCCTTGAAAAAGACCCCTTTCACCGCTTTAAGATCGCCGCGCAAACCTTTGTGGTGACGCACGAAATCCAGCATCGCATCGGTGCCGGGCAGGGTCTCGACCGCAAGGCAAAGCCCGCGTCCGACGACCGCCCCCTGACCAATATCCGACGCCCCAAGCGCGGCCACGATTTCGGCCCCACGCTCGGCATCTTCCTCGTCTACGACGGACGGCTTGCCGCATAGCACGCCCGCCTCGGGCAGCAGCGCGGGCGCGATCTCATGCGCGCCGACGACCTCCAGATCGAACTCTTCGAAGACCTCGATCACCGCGCGCAGCGTCGCATCGTCGCCCGCCTGCATCGCCATCGCGAGCCGCGGCACCAGCTGCGCCGAGCGGGGATCGAACTGCTCGGGATCGATCGCCGGACGCTGCATCGCGCCTGCGAACACCACACGCTCGATCCCACGATCGGCCAGTTCGTCGAGAAACGGCACCAGCCGCTCGATCCGGAAGCGCAGATGCTCGCCGTCCAGATCGCAAGGCGCGCCGATCATTTCGCAAACCAGAATATCCGGCGCGGCCTCGGTCAGAATCGCGGGCAAACGGCCAGCTCCGGCGATCAGCGCGGTATGCGTGCCCCCGCTCATTTGCCAGGCGTCAGGAAGCTGCGGTCGGACGGGCCGAGGATGAAGTCGAGCACTTCGCGCGCCAATTCGCCTTCGACGCCCTCTTCCGAGAGGGTCCGCGCGCTTTCGCGGAAGCTGCCTTGTCCAAGCGCCTCGACGGTCTTGCGCAGCGACGTGATTTCCTCGCGCGGCGTGCCACGGCGCTTCAGCCCCACGAGGTTCAACCCTTCGAGCCCCGCGCGCGGTCCCGCCACCAGCGCATGCGGGATCACATCCGCCGTCACCATCGACAGTGCGCCGATGATCGCGCCGCGACCGATGCGGACGAATTGGTGCACGCCCGACAGACCGCCGACGATAACGTCATCCTCGAGCTGACAATGGCCGGCGAGCGCCACGGAATTCACCAGAATCACACGGTCGCCAATCTTGCAGTCATGCCCGACATGGCAGGACGACATGAACAGCCCGTCATCACCCACCTGAGTGAGCCCGCCGCCGCCATCCGTCCCGGTGTTCATCGTGACGTATTCGCGGATGCGGTTGCGCTTGCCGATCTTGAGCCGCGTCTTCTCGCCCTTGAATTTGAGATCCTGCGGGATCTGACCCAGTGAGGCGAAGGGAAAGATCTGCGTCTCCTCGCCGATCTCCGTCGCGCCCTGCAGCACGACATGGCTTTGCAGCGAGACGCCCCGGCCCAGCACGACCTCGGGGCCGATCACGCAGAACGGGCCGATCCGGCAGTCCGGACCGATCACCGCGCCGGGTTCGATCACCGCGGACGCGTGGACCTGCGCGCTTGGGTCAATGCTCATGCATTCAGCCCTGAAGGTCCATCATGGCGGTGAACTCGGCTTCGGCAGCCAATTCACCATTCACCGTGCCCCGGCCTTCGAATTTCCAGATCTTGCCGCCGCCGCGCTTCACGGTGACATGCAGTTCGAGCACGTCGCCCGGCACCACCTTGCGGCGGAACTTGCACTTGTCGATACCCATGAAATAGGTCAGCAGCGGCTTGTCGATCACGTCGAGCGAAATCCCCACCACCACGGCAGAGGTCTGCGCCATCGCCTCGACGATGGTGACACCGGGCATGATCGGCTCTTCCGGGAAGTGGCCCTGGAAATGCGGCTCGTTCGCGGTAACGTTCTTGATGCCGACCGCGCCCTTGTTCGGGACGATGTCACGCACCTTGTCGATCAGCAGGAACGGGTAACGATGCGGAATGATGCGCTTGATGAGCGACAGATCGGCTTCGGTATAGGGGGCGGGTTCGGTCATGAGCTGTCCTCGTTCTTGGGCGCACTGCGCCTGCGGCGGTATCAGTTTGCCGCATCACGCGATCGTCGCTTTTGGATTGTTGCTAGCAATCGCGGCCTCGCTTGGCAAGCAGCGCGCGTCTGCTATTGCGCTGGCGCGGTGTCGGTCGGCGCAACCTGATTGTTATCTTCGACCGGCAGACCGAGCGGTAGTCCCGGCGCATCTCGGGTCGCCCCGTCGAGCGTCGAATTGCTGCCCGATTTGCCTGCGGAGTTGGGGCTGCTGTCGACAAATACACCCGCCTCGCCGCTTTGATCCGCGCCTGCGCCGCTTGACGATTGGCCCGAAGCGGGCTGGTTCGAACCAGGCTGGTCCGGCGTCGCGGGCACGCCTTGAGCCGCATCCGCCGAGCCCCCGTTCGACGTCGGCGGCACCAACGGCGTCACGCGCCCGGCCCCGTCCCCGATCTCCTTGTCGACTCGCGCGCCCAGTTCGGCCGTCACATCGGCCTGCGCGAGCCCGCGAATGATCGCGCGGGAATCGAGCACCACGACTGCGCCACGCGCCTTCAGTACCTCGTCGAGCAGAGGCACCACGGTCTGCACAAAGGTCTGGTGCTCCTGATTCAACTGGCGCTGGATCGCATCGGCCTTGGCCTTCTGGGCCTTGCGAATATCGGTCGCCCGCGTGTCGAAGGCATCGGCGGCCTGCTGGAACTGATCCGAGGGCATCGTCAGCCGCTCCTCGGTGAGCTTGCGCTCTTCCGCCTCGAGCTGACTGGCGATCCGGTCGTTCTCCTTGCGCAGCGCGCTCGAAGCGGACTCGATCTCGGATTGCACCCGCTTGCCCCACAGCGAGTTGTCGTAAAGCCGCTCCCAATCGAGGGTGAGGACCGCGCTCTGCTGGACGCGCGGCCCGGCTGCAGGCGCCTGCGTGTGGGGTGTCTGCACCGCCGATTGCGCGACAGCCGCGCCGGGCCCGAAGGCCAGCGCGGCTGCAATGAAGGAAACGGTGACGCTGCTCAGACGCATCGCGCGCCCTTAGAACTGCGTGGAAAGCGACAGATCGAAGTTCTGGGTCTTGTCGTAGCTTTCTTTCTTGATCGCCCGCGAGAAGTTCAGACGCAGCGGACCGATCGCGGATTTCCAGAAGATCGAGACGCCGACCGCCGAGCGGACATGCATCGAGTCGTCGATAGGATCAGTGCCGCTGCCGTTGGTATCGTCGAGCCCCCAGACGGAACCGACATCCCAGAACACACCGCCGGTGATGCCGTATTCTTCGGGCAGACCGATCGGGAATTCCGCTTCGACCTTGCCGACCCAGTAGTAGTTACCGCCAAGCGCGTCGGTATTCCCGGCATCCTGATCACGCGGACCGATGCCATAGCTCTCGAAGCCGCGAATCTGGTTTCCCGAGAAGCGCTGCAGGATCGTCGAGCCACCCGTGGCGTCGACCGCGCCGCCTTCGAGCGAGGCGCGCAGCGTCGCTTCCTCGTTGAAGATTTTGCGCTCGCCGACGATCTTCGCAGTGGTCTGGCCGCCTTTCACGTCACCGCCGACGCCCCAGAACTGCTGAGCGACGTTGAAACGCCAGGTGAAACGCGGGTCGATCTGCTCCCGCGACGTATCGTAGCTGTAGCGCAGACCCGGGCCGCTGTAGCGCTGCGAACCCAAATTAGCTTCTTCACGTTGCAGGATCTCCGACGATTCGATCGGCACGTTGTTCAACGTGTCTTCGCCGATCTTGTAGCTCACCTGCAGACGGCCGCGCTCGGAGACCGGGAATTCCAGTGCCGGCTCTACGCTGATGCGGCGCGTGTCGTAAGCGGTGTTCGACGCCGAGCTCGAGGTCGCATAGGCGGCCGAGAACTTCAGCGCCACGTCACGTCCGAGGAACGCCGGCTCGATGAACCGGAAGCTGGAGCTGTTATTGTCCTTGGTCGTGCCGATCGACACGCCGAGATACTGCCCGCGACCGAGGAAGTTCTTCTCTTCCAGCGACGCGTTGAAGCCGATCCCGTCCGAATTCGAATAGGAGGCGCCGAAGCCGAGCGAGCCGGTGGGCTGTTCTTCAACATTCGCGTCGACCACGATCTGATCAGAACTGGTGCCCTGCTTCGTGTTCACGTCGACCGACTTGAAATAGCCGGTGTTGCGGATGCGGTCGGCAGCGTTCGAGATCTCACGCGGGTTGTAGGGGTCGCCTTCGACGGTCCGGAACTCGCGCCGGATCACCCGGTCGAGCGTCGCGGTGTTGCCCTCGATGTCGATGCGCTGCACGAAGACGCGCGGGCCACGGACCAGCACGAAATCGACATTGACGGACTGGGTGCGCGGGTCTTGGGTGATGCGCGGCTCGACGCGGGCGAATTGAATGCCCTTCTTGATCGCAAGCTGCTCCATCCGGGTCACGGCCAGCTCGATCGCTTTCGGCGAGAAGGTCTGACCTTGGCGGATCTTGGTAAGCGGCGCGAAATCGTCAGGCGCGACGCCGTCGATCTCGGAACTCGTGTTGATCGAGTTGAAGTGGTATTTCTGCCCTTCGATGATGTTGAAGGTCATGAAGAACGCATCGCGCTGGCGCGACATCTGCGAGGACACGCCGGTGACCTGCACGTTCTTGTAGCCACGCGCCTGATAGAAATCGATCAGCTTCTGACGGTCCACCGGGATCCGGTTCGCGTTGAACGTGTCGTTCTTCACGAAGGTGCGGAAGATCCCCGCCTGCTTCGTCTCGAGCACCTGACGCAGACGACGGTCCGAATAGGAGCGGTTGCCGGTGAAGGTCACGCGCTCGATCGAGGTGACCTTGCCTTCCTTGATCTCGAAGGCGACGTCGACGCGGTTATTGTCGCGGCGGATGACCTTCGGCACCACACGGGCGGCCATGCGGCCATCCTCGGAATAGGCGCGCGCCAGACGCTGGGCGTCGGCTTCGATCTGGGCGGGATTGTAGACGCGGTTCGGCTTCGCCTGAATGATCGTGGCGAGCTGCTCGTCCTTGATGATCTTGTTGCCTTCGAAATTGATCACGCTGATCGTCGGATATTCGGTCACGGCGATCTTGAGCGTGTTGCCCTGCGGCGTGATTGCAACGTTCTCGAACAGGCCGGAATTCGTCAAACGCTGGTAAGCGGCGTTCAGATCGGCGGCGGTGACGGCCTGATTGCGGGCGATTCTGGCGAAGGACAGAATCGTCGCTGCGTCGACGCGCTCGTTACCGGTGATCACCACCTGGGAGAAACTGTATTGCTGCGCCTGAGCGATCACGGGAACCGCAAGGCAACTCATTGCAACTGCTGGAAATACTACGCTGGCCCGCAGTGCCTTTCGCGTCGCACAGAGTCTCAGCATAGTTTGCACGCTCATAGACATCGCCCTCTCCCGCCGGAAGTTCACTTTTTCCCTTTGATAAGGGTCGTACCGAAGGGCGTAAGCGATGTCAAAGCTGGGATGGGGGCTCAGACCCGAGATTTTGTGGAGCGCGATCATCTTGCCACGAAAGAAAGGGCCGCAAAGGCGGCCCCGGGATCGAAAATGAACGGGTTTTGCGGGCGTTTCGTGCCCTTTTCGGTCCGGCTCAGATGCGCTGGAAGCTGGACGCGTCGCCGCCGAGAATGTCGATCAATTGAACACCGATCAGCGCCGCGCCGAACAGCGCGACCAGAACCGCTGCGATGAACAGCAGCCGGTCCCCGACGATTTCCACCAACGGGCGAAGTTCGCGATAGTGATGCGCGATGATCTCGGACATGAGCGGTCTCCTTCGCGCGATTTGCGCTAAGAGTTCCCTACCCTGTCTTCATGACCGCATTGCGAGGCAATTGTGGCGAAATCTGGGCCGCTACCGCCGTCGCGGGCCCGCTCAGCAGGTCAGATCGTTCCAGAGCCCGAAGACCATCAGCGTCAGTACCAGCGCCAGCCCGATCGACATGAAGACGTTCATCAGCTGATCGGAGGGCGGCTTGCCCGTGATCGCCTCGTAGAGGTGGAACATCAGATGCCCGCCATCGAGCACCGGGATCGGGAAGAGGTTCAGGAAACCCACTGCCGTCGACAGAACTGCGATGAACCAGATGAAATCGAGCACACCCGATTTCGCAGCCGCCGCCGAGGTCTCGGCAATGCGCAGCGCGCCGGTAAGGTTACAGCTGGAGATCCGCTGCGCGATCATCGCCTGAATGCCCGAGACCGATTGCGTGATGATGCCCCAGGTCTGCCGCGCGCCGCCGACGAGAGCATCGACCGGACCGACCGATTGCGTCACCGGCTCGAACATGAACGACCCCGTGGCCCCGATCAGGAAGCGCGTCTCGAACTGCCCGTCGCCCACCGGCAGATCGGTGCGGCGCGGCGCCAGCGTCACGGAGAACGTCTCGCCGCCATCGCCCGCAGGCCGCCAGATATCGAGCGAGACCGCCTTGCCCTCACCCGCCTTCACCGCGTCCTGCAGATCGACGAAGCGATAGACCGGTTTGCCATCGATCGCGGTGATCACGTCGCCCGCGCGAAGCCCGGCATCATAGGCGGCAGAGCCCGGCTGAACGCCTGCAAACCGCGCCGGGAAAAGCTGCGGCCCCGTCGCGTCGGTTTTGCTGCCATCGCGGGTCACGGTGTAATCGAGCGTCGGCCCTGCGGGCAGTTGATCGACGACATCGGAGAGCGCCTGATAATCCGGCGTAGGCTTGCCCGACACCGCGTCGATCACATCGCCATTCTGCAGATCGCCCGACCCGCCGGGCAACGCCACGACAGTCTGGATCGCGGGCGTCTCGGTGGCCTGCCCCGTCCAGAGGCTAAGCCCTGCGATCACGCAGATCGACAGGATGAAATTGAAAACCGGCCCGGCCGCCACGGTCGCAGCCCGTGCCCAAAGCGGTGCGCCATGCATCGTGTGGCGGCGTTCCTCGGGGCTCAGATGGGCCATCTCCTCGGAATCGACCCCGGCAGAGGCCGCATTCGCATCGCCCAGAAACTTGACGTAGCCGCCAAGCGGCACGGCGGCGATCTGCCAGCGCGTGCCATGCTTGTCGACGCGGCTGATCAGCTTCGGCCCGAAGCCGAGCGAGAAGACCTCCGCCTTGATCCCGGAAATCCGCCCGATGATGTAATGGCCGTATTCATGCACCGCGACGATGATCGAGAGCGCGACGACGAAGGCCACCACGGTATAGAGCAGATTGCCGAATTGGGGCAGCAGGTCCAAAACTCAGATCCTTCCGTGTTCACAAATCGCCATCGCGCGCGCCCGCGCTTCGGCGTCGCAGCTCAGAACCATATCGAGGTCTTTTGCGGCGATTCCAAGACCCTGGTCCCGCGACATCTCGCCCAGAACTCTCTCGACCAGCGTGGCCATGTCGAGAAATCCGATCCGGCCCGCGATGAACAGATCGAGCGCGACTTCCTTGGCGGCGTTGAACACGGTGCCCGCCAGACCGCCCGTTTCCATCACCTCGTGCGCCAGCCGCAGCGCGGGGAACCGCTCCAGATCCGGGGTGCGGAAATCGAGCTGTACGATCTTCGCCAAGTCGAGCTTCTCGACCGGCAGAGGTTTTCGCGCGGGCCAGTTGAGCGCATAGCCGATCGCGTGGCGCATGTCAGGCACGCCCATATGCGCCATCAGCCCGCCATCGTGGAACCCGACCAGCGAATGGACGATGCTCTGCGGATGGACGAGGACTTCGATCTGCTCCGGCGCGAAGCCGAAGAACTCTTTTGCCTCAATGACTTCCAGAGCTTTGTTAAACATCGACGCGGAGTCGATCGTGATCCGCTGCCCCATGTCCCAGTTCGGATGCGCCGAGGCCTCGGCCACCGTGGCATGGGCGAGTTTCTCCATCGGCCAGTCGCGAAACGCGCCGCCCGAGGCGGTGATGATCACCCGCTCGACCGCGGCGATATCCTCGCCTACGAGCCCTTGGAAAATCGCGGAATGCTCGCTGTCGACCGGCAGGATCGTCGCGCCATGCGCGCGCGCCTCGGCCATCAGCAAGGGGCCCGCGGTCACCAGAGATTCCTTGTTTGCCAGCGCCAGCGTCGCGCCTTGCGAGAGCGCCGCGAAGCCGGGCGCGAGCCCCGCCGCGCCGACGATCCCCGACAGAACCCAATCCGCCGGACGATACGCCGCCTCGATCAGCGCCTGCGGCCCGGCGGCCACCTCGATCCCGGTCCCGGCCAGCGCATCGCGCAGCGCGGGCAGGCAATCTTCGAATGCGGTCACGGCCAAATCGGCTTTCAGCGCCACGGCCTGTTCGGCCAGCCGCGCGACATTGCGGCCTGCGCTCAGCGCCACCACATCGTAGGCCTCCGCCCCGCCTTGTGCCATCAGCAGATCAAAGCAGCTTTCGCCGATCGAGCCGGTCGCCCCGAAGACCGAAACCTTCCGCATCGTTCAGCCTTCCGTCAGCGGCAGGGTCATCACCTGCGAGATCAGCATCAGGAAGACGACCGCGCCGGTCAGCGCATCGAAGCGGTCCAGCACGCCGCCATGGCCCGGGATCAGCGAGGAGCTGTCCTTCACGCCGGTCGCGCGCTTGATCGCGCTTTCGGCGATGTCGCCCAGCTGGCCTGCAAAGGCCAGAAGCGGCGAGATCCAGATCATCGCGAGCCCGCCGCCCATCTGGGCGAAGAGAAAGCCCACGAGCGCCGCGCCGACCCAGCCGCCGACCGTGCCCGACCATGTCTTCTTCGGGCTGACCTTGGGCCAGAATTTCGGCCCGCCGACCGTGCGGCCCACGAAATATCCCATGATATCAGAGACAACGACCACCGCGACGATCCATGTGATCGCACCAAGCCCCGCGCCTTCGCGCAACGCCACGAGCCCATAGCCCGTCAGCATGATCGCCAGCGCATAGCCCGCACCAAGCCAGCGCCGCCCGGTGCAGATCACCGCCGCCATGATCGGCACGATCAGCAGATAAAGAAGGCCATAAGGCTCATGGATCGCCAAGACGAAGGTCAGCGCAGCCGCCGCCACCAGCCCCAGACCGACCGCCTTGCCGGGGCGTTCGGGGCGCAGCATCGCGGTGAGTTCCCAGATCATCAGACCCGTCACGAGCACCGAGAGCGCCGCAAAGACCGGACCGCCCCACCAAATCGCGGCGAGCCCGATCGCGACCATCGCAAGCCCGGAGGCAAGCCGCGGGACGAGATCGCCCCATTTGCCGGACCGCGGCGTCTCCGTCACGAGGCAACCCCGCCGAAGCGCCGCTCGCGCCCGGCAAACCGATCGAGAATGTCGGACAGCTCGTCCGGCGTGAAATCGGGCCAGAGCGTCGGCGTGAATTCATATTCCGAGTAGGCCGCCTGCCACGGCAGGAAATTCGAGGTCCGCGTCTCGCCCGAGCTGCGGATCACCAGATCGGGGTCGGGCATGCCCGCGCTGTCGAGCCGCGACGAGATCATCGCTTCGTCCACCTCGTCGGCCGTGATCTTGCCCTCGGCGACGTCGCGCGCAATCGACTGGGCTGCGCGTTTCAGCTCGTCGCGCCCGCCGTAATTGATCGCAACCGCCAGCGTCAGCTTGGAATTGCCCTTGGTGCGGGTCTCGATCGCGTCCATCGTCTCGCGCAGAAGCGGGTCGAGCGGCGTGCGATCGCCGATGAAGCGCAACTCGACGCCCTGACGCGACAGCTCCGCCGCCTCGCGTTTGATCATCAGCCGGAACATCTTCATCAACCCGAGAACTTCCTGCGTCGAGCGCTTCCAGTTCTCCGTCGAGAAGGCGTAGATCGTCATGTAGCGGATGCCCAGATCGGGCGCGGCCTGCACGACCTTCTTGATCTGCTCGGCCCCCTTGCGGTGACCGGCCAGACGCGGCCAGCCCCGCTGGGTGGCCCACCGCCCGTTGCCATCCATGATGATCGCGACATGCAGCGGCGCCGGGGCGCCCCCCTCATGCCCCTGCGGGGTCTGGGCGATGTCGGGAATGCTAGGGGCCATCGGCAATGTGATCCTTTTCGCTCAAGACGCAGGGGGGCTGAGGCAAACGCCTCAGACCTGCATGATCTCGGCTTGCTTGTCTTCGAGCGCCTTGTCGACCTTGGCGATATGCGCGTCGGTCATGTCCTGAACCTCGCTCTCCCAGATCTTCACGTCGTCTTCAGACATGCCGTCGGCCTTGGCCTTCTTGATCTGGTCCATGCCGTCGCGGCGCACGTTGCGGATCGCGACGCGGGC
>NZ_DFRG01000249.1:0-12499 GCF_002378135.1 Thioclava sp. UBA3469 | reverse complement strand
GGGATCGGCAGCATGATGATCGTGCCGTTGGTCTGCGGGTTGATGCCCAGACCGGATTCGCGGATCGCTTTCTCGACCTTGCCGACCATCGACTTGTCCCAGACGTTGATCGTGACCATCCGCGGCTCGGGCACGTTCACGGTACCGACCTGATTGATCGGGGTCATCTGGCCATAGGCTTCGACCTGAACCGGCTCCACCATCGAGGCCGAGGCGCGGCCCGTGCGCAGCGACGCGAATTCATGCTTGAGCGAGCTCATTGCGCCATCCATGCGGCGTGCAAGGTCATCGGTGTCGATCTCGAAATCGTCGGACATTGGGTATTTCCCCGTTCTTGTTGAGCCTCGGGCCGAGCTTTAGCGCAGCTCGCAGGCGAAAACTAGCATTTGTGACCGTCGCGCGGCGCTCAGCCCTGCACTTTGGTGTAGGTGCCTTCGCCTGCAAGAATGCCGCGGAAGCCACCCGGCTCGTCAAGCGAGAACACGATGATCGGCTTGTTGTTGTCGCGTGCGAGCGCGATCGCCGAAGCATCCATCACGCCGAGGTTCTTCTGCAGAACTTCATCGTAGCTGACAGTGTCGTAGCGCTTGGCGTCGTCGAATTTCACCGGGTCCTTGTCATAAACCCCATCGACCTTGGTGCCCTTGAAGATCGCTTCGCAGGACATCTCGTTGGCGCGCAGCGTGGCGGCGGTATCGGTCGTGAAATAGGGGTTGCCGGTGCCGGCTGCGAAAATGCAGACCCGCTTCTTCTCGAGGTGGCGCACCGCGCGGCGGCGGATATAGGGTTCGCAGACCTGATCCATCGGGATCGCCGAGATCACGCGGGTGAAAACGCCGAGGCCTTCCAGCGCGGATTGCATCGCCAGCGCGTTCATCACCGTCGCGAGCATCCCCATGTAATCGGCCGTCGTGCGCTCCATCCCCTGAGCCGAACCCGCGAGCCCGCGGAAGATGTTGCCGCCGCCGATTACCATGCAGATCTCGACGCCCAGATCGCGCACCGATTTCACCTCATGCGCTATACGCGAGACGGTCGGCGGATGCAGGCCGTAGCCCTGATCGCCCATCAGCGCCTCACCCGAGATCTTCAGTAGCACGCGATTGTATTTGGCCGCGGGATGCGTCTCGGTGCTCATCTGATCCTCCGATGGGCTGTTGTCATTGGCGCGCAAAATGATCCAAATAGAGCCGGGGTTCAACCTCTTGCGAAAGCGTAGAGCCCCGAGCCCGCCAGAAAGCCTGCAAGAGCCGCCGATGCCGCCTGCCCTGCCCGACATATCGCCGCGAACGCCCGTGCTGATCGCGGGAGCGACGGCGAGCGGAAAATCGGCGCTGGCGCTTTCGATTGCCGAAGCCGAGGGCGGCGTGGTGATCAATGCCGACGCGCTGCAGGTCTGGTCGTGCTGGCGGGTGCTGAGCGCGCGCCCCTCGCCCGAGGAAGAGGCCCGCGCGCCGCATGCGCTCTACGGTCATCTTGATCCCGGCGCCGACTATTCGGTCGGCCATTGGCTGCGCGACGTCACCCCGTATCTGGAGGCGTTCCACGCAGGCGGGCCGCGCCCGATCATCGTGGGCGGCACCGGGCTCTATTTCACCGCCCTGACGCAAGGCCTGGCAGAAATCCCTGAAACGCCGCCGGAAATCCGCGCCAAGGCCGACGAGCGGCGGCTCTCGGAGGGTCATGCCGGGATGCTGGACGAGCTCGACGATGCGACCCGCGCGAAGATCGACGCGCAGAACCCGATGCGCGTCCAGCGCGCCTGGGAGGTGCTGCGTGCCACCGGTGAGGGGCTCGCCACGTGGCAGGCCCGCACCCCGCCGCCCCTCCTGCCGCTCGACGCCGTGGCGCCGCTTCACCTCGATCCGGATCGCGACTGGCTGGCCGAGCGCATCGACCGCCGCTTCGATCTGATGCTCGAACAAGGCGCGCTCGACGAGGTCCGCGCGGTGGAGCCGATCTGGGATCCGAACGCGCTCTGGGCGAAGGCGATCGGGGCGCCGGAATTGATCGCTCATCTGCATGGAGAGCTCGATCTGAGCGAGGCGCGAGAGCGCGCACAAGCGGCAAGTCGCCAATATGCGAAGCGCCAGCGCACTTGGTTTCGTGGCCGCATGAAGGCGTGGCACAAGATCACGTAGACTGTGACCCCGCGGCAACTGGGCGCCCGGGCTTCTGTGGAAAATTCCTTGGTTCACGCGAGAGTTGCGGGCTATCCTCCCGCCGAAATCGCGTAGGATCAAAGCATCGTGAAGCTCTTTTCGACACCGCCCCTCTCCCAGATGTCGCAGGCCAAAACCGTGAAGCCCGGTACAAGCGGCACGCCCGGCCCGGCGCCGACCGCGACCGACCTGCCGAGCCCTCCGAGTGAGCCGCGGCTGGTGCAGATTGCCCATCTCGCCAAGGGCGGGCGCTGGCGGGTCGAGGCGATGCGCGCCCATTCCGAGCCCTGCCTGCTGTGGTTTTCGCGCGGGCAAGGCCGGATCACGCTGGGCGGCGTGACCCGCGGCTACGGCCCCAATAACGCGATCTTCATTCCGCCGGGCGTGATGCACGGCTTCGAGATTTCCAACCAGACACACGGTCAGGCCCTGTTCTTCGGCCGCGACACCGACATCACTCTGCCGCCTGCCGCCCATCACCTGCGCATCCGCGAAGCGATCGCGCAGGGCGAGATCGGCTCGATCTTGGAGGCGATCCAGCGCGAAAGCGAAAGCACGCGCCCTGCTGCCGACCGCGCGCTGCGCAGCCATCTGGGCCTCTTGAGCGTCTGGCTCGAGCGACAGATCGCGAGCAACGCGAACGAGGCGATCCGCCCGAGTGCTGCGCGCCGTCTGGTCACGCGCTACGCCGTTCTGGTCGAACGCGAGTATCGCGCGGGCACCCCGGTCGCGGATATCGCGCGCGAGTTGGGCGTCACACCCACGCATCTGTCGCGCGCCTGCCGCGATGCCTGCGGGAAATCGGCGCTGGAACTGATGCAGGAACGACGCCTTTACGAGGCGCGCCGCCTGCTGCGCGACACGCCTGTTCCGATCAAGGATATCGCGCAGCTTCTGGGCTATCGCAGCCCGGGCTATTTCTCCCGCGCCTTTCAGGCCGGAACCGGCAGCACGCCGAACGCCTTCCGCCGCGCGAGTTGACCCCCGCCGGGACAGACCACCTGTCCGATCCATCCGACCCCGCGACACAAAAAAGGGCCGCGCCTTTGCAGACGCGGCCCGGGGTTTGGGGAGGTAAACCCTATCAGAAGAACCCGAGCTTGTTCGGGTTGTAGCTGACCAGCATGTTCTTCGTCTGCTGGTAGTGATCGAGCATCATCTTGTGGGTCTCGCGACCGATGCCCGACTGCTTGTACCCGCCGAAGGCCGCATGGGCCGGATAGGCGTGGTAGTTGTTGACCCAGACGCGACCGGCCTCGATCCCGCGCCCGAAGCGATAGGCACGCGAGCCGTCACGGGTCCAGACACCGGCGCCAAGGCCGTACATCGTGTCATTCGCGATCTCGAGCGCCTCGGCCTCGTCCTTGAAGGTCGTGACCGACACCACCGGACCGAAGATTTCCTCCTGGAAGACCCGCATCTTGTTATGGCCCTTCAGGATCGTCGGCTGGATGTAGAAGCCGTTCGCCAGATCGCCGTTGAAGCGCGCGGCATCACCGCCGGTCAGCACCTCGGCCCCTTCTTCGCGACCGATGCTCAGATAGGACATGATCTTGTCATGCTGCTCCTGGCTGGCCTGCGCACCGACCATCGTCTCCATCGCGCGGGGATCACCCTGCTTGATGGCTTCGACGCGAGCGATGCAGCGCTCCATGAACTTCTCGTAGATGTCTTCCTGAATGAGCGCGCGGCTCGGGCAGGTGCAAACCTCGCCCTGGTTGAAGGCAAACAGCACGAAGCCCTCGACCGCCTTGTCTAGGAAGGCGTCATCCTCGGCCATCACGTCCGAGAAGAAGATGTTGGGCGATTTGCCCCCCAGTTCCAGCGTGACCGGGATCAGGTTCTCGGTCGCGGCCTGCATGATCTTGCGGCCCGTCGCGGTGGAGCCGGTGAACGCGATCTTGGCGATGCGCGAGGAGCTCGCGAGCGCCGCGCCGACTTCCGCGCCATAGCCGTTGACGATGTTCAGCACGCCATCGGGCAGCAGGTCGGCGATGACTTCCATCACCACGAGGATCGCCGCCGGGGTCTGCTCGGCCGGTTTCAGCACGATGCAGTTGCCCGCCGCCAGCGCCGGGGCCAGTTTCCACGCCGCCATCAGCACCGAGAAGTTCCACGGGATGATCTGGCCCACGACGCCCAGCGGCTCGTGGAAGTGATAGGCGACGGTGTCGTTGTCGATTTCCGACATCGTGCCTTCCTGGCTGCGCAGAACGCCCGCGAAATAGCGGAAATGGTCGACGGCGAGCGGAATGTCGGCCGCCGTGGTCTCGCGGATCGGCTTGCCGTTATCCCAGGTCTCGGCGGCGGCGATCAGGTCGAGATTTTCCTCGATCCGGTCGGCGATCTTGAGAAGCACGTTCGAGCGCTCGGCAGCCGAGGTCTTGCCCCAGGCGTCTTTCGCGGCATGCGCGGCGTCGAGCGCGGCTTCGATATCCTCCGCCGACGAATGGGCGACTTCACAGACCTTGCCGCCGGTGATCGGCGTGATGTTGTCGAAATATTTGCCGTTTTTCGGGGGCACGAATTTGCCGCCGATGAAGTTGTCATAACGGTCGCGGAACGGCGAAACCGAAACGCCCTTGAATTCAGGTGCCATATCGTTGGCCATTGGTCTTCCTCCCAGATTGAACGCAGCCGACAGGGCCGCGCGCCATGGAGATCAGACTGCCTAACCGCGCGCCCTGCGCATAGCCGGTCTGCGCTGGTGGAATGCATCATCTGTCTCGCGCCTGAGACAGGTGCAGACGCAGCATTGAGGATTTACAGGGGCGCTGAGAATTTCGATGACAGCGCTTGTCGCGCGCGCTAGGAAGCGAAGTCCTGAGACACGTGGATTTCACGACGGCAAGTCGTTCGGGGACGGCCCGAGCCGGATCAGAAACGCGCCGTCCATCCCAGCGAAACCCCCATCGCCGAACTCTGCCCCGGCTCGTAGACGAGCCCCGCACCGAGTCGCCCGATCCCGGCCTTGCGCGAATAGCCGATCTGCAGGTCGGGCTGAGGGGCCGCACTTTCGATATTCACCGAGGCTGTCGTCATCACGACCTTTTCGGAGCGCGTATTTCCGACGGCTGCGCCGACAGCGGTCGGAACGCTCATCGTCAATTTCCCCGAGGCCAGCGCGATCGGCGTAGAAACCCCGACAGAGAGGCGGTCGTCTCCGGTCAGAAAACCGGTCTTGCTCAGGCCAATGGCATAGGCGTTCGACCTCAGCCCGCTCCCGGATTGGAGCAAACCGTTCCCGGAGAAGCCCGAACTGCCATTCGCGGCCGTAAGCTCGAGAGTTGCCCCGTCGCCGAGAGCGACATTCATCCCGAGCTGTACGAAATGGGTATTGCTCGAAAGCCCACCCCCAAACGCGCCCCCCACCGAGGTGCCCAGGAAACCGCCGTCTTCGTGCAGGTTGCCGACGGTCATCGAAAGCGTGCTGGCGCCGAACCGGGCATTGAGCGAACCGGCGATATATTGCGAGCTAACATCGCCCGCGCCGCCGCCTGCCTGCGAAATCGAGGCCGACACGCCATCGCCGAGACCGATTTCGTAGTGAAGCGCGGAGTCGGTGTCGAAAGATTTCAAATAAGGCGCGGCCATCGCGGCACTGTCGACCCATTTCGTTCCGGCAATCGCGGAGCTGTCGCCATGTGACAGCGACAGGGTACCGGTGCCTGCGCTGAAATTGACCGGAGCGGTCGCCCCCATCGCGAAAGTCTCGGTGGAGGCCTGCGCGGCGCGGGCATCGGCATAGTCGGCCACGAAGCTGCTCGCCGCCACGTGATAGCCGCGATCATAGGCATCCGTGACGATCATCCGCTGATTGGAGAGTGTCGCGCGCAGCGCGCCTGCGACACCGCGGGTTGCGCTGATCGTGCTCTGGGTGGCGGGCACGGAGGGACCGTCGAGCGAGCTCGTCGTCTCGACTTTCAGCGTTCCGGCCGGTGCCTGAGCCTGCCGGAGATTGAGCTCGCCCCAGCCATAGATCGGGTCGATCCCCACCGCACCGAGATCGGTCGCGCTGTTTTCGAGGATCTGCACGATTTGCTGACCGGTGAGCTCGGGGAACTCGCTCTTGAGCACCGCGACCGCGCCGGTGACATAGGGCGTCGCCATCGAGGTCCCGCTCATATAGGCGTAATCGCTTCCAAGATAGCTCGGGTAGGTCGAGAGGATATCCACGCCCGGCGCGGCGAGACAGTAATTCATCGCCTCGCCACAGCGGTTGGAAAAACTCGCGATCTGGTGGTTGCTGTCCACGGCCACGACGCCAAGGATCGAGCCTTCCATTTCCGGAAAATACTCCGGCAGGCCCGCCATCAGGCTCGGATTGGCTCCACCGTCATTGCCCGCAGCGAACACGCTGACCATGCCCGCCTTTGCCGCCGCGTCGAGCGAGTCGATAGTGGCCGCCCCAAGCTGTTGGCGGATCTGGTCGGCGCTCGAAAACTGGTCGATCGTGAGCGTCTTGTTATTGCCGTCGACATAGGCCCAGCTGTTGTTCATCGAGACCGCACCGGCATTGACCGAGCGCGTGACCGCATCGGCGTAGCTGCCCGCAGGCACCGAGCCTCCGACGCCTTGCAGGATCATCAGCTTGGACCCCCAGGCGATCCCCTCGATCCCCTGCCCGTTCTGCACACCGGCAACGATCCCGGCCACATGCGTGCCGTGCCCGTCGGTGTCGGTCACATCAGAGGTGTTGTCGAAATAGCTGTAGGAGAGCGCGCCATCGATGTTGTCAGCGAGATCGGGATGGGTCACATCCGCGCCGGAATCGTAGATCGACACGAGCGTTCCCAGCCCATAGGCCCCCTCGGCATAGCGATACGCTGCCTCGGTCTGCGCAAGGCCGCCGCTTGCATAATACTCGTCGGTCTCGAAACTGCTAACGCTGCCGCCAGTGCCGGTATACGGCGCGTTGCCCGAGGGCGGCGGCTGGGTGTTGCTCGAGGAGCCGGATGAGCTCGAGGACCCACCTCCTCCTCCCCCCGCAGCGGCGGCCAGCCCCACCACACCGAGGCCAAGGAGCAAGAGCATGCTGTTGGAGCCGGTCACGGATGTCGTGCTGGCCGCGGCAGTATCCGCAGTATTTCCCGAAGTGGTATCAGGCGAACCGGGCGCGGCGGCGGGAGCCTGCGCGAGACCGTAGGAGACCGCCGTGCGACCCGCGAGCGCGATCCGTTGAGTGAGATCCTGTGCATGCACCTGTGTGACGGCAAGCGAGGTCAAAGCCGTCGCCGCCAGAATACGTCCCATCGTCATCAAGATCCCTTTCGCGGAAAAATGCCTGCTTCGCGGAGGTCCGGTCTTCTTTTTGTCTGGATAGCCTCAGCGATACTGTGCTTCTCCCCTTGCTTCAACGACACTTGAGTTAAGCATCGGTTAAACGCGCTGGCATGTGTCGATCGCGACGCAGGGCGCCCTCGGAAAATTCAACAGGGCGCGCTTGGAAACGCAGGAGACATGGCGCGAAATCTCAATATTTCTTGGCCCTACTTCACGAAGTCGCAGATGGTAGGAGGTCGGATGCGCTGCGCCTCGCAAGCATGCCGGTCGCTTCGGATACACGAACAATTGAAACGTCATCGCGGCACTCGGTCGGGTTGCATTGCCCCCTTTCGGCACAATCTGCAGCGTAGCGGGTCGCGTACCGCGGCGCGCGACGTTGAGCGAACCGCGCGCATCTATGCGAGACCAGGCGCCCAAATGACCCGCGACTGAACCGCTTTGATCTGCGCTCAACCGAGCTCCATCGTTGCGATGGCTTGCAAGGATGCCGTCGTCTTCGGAGCGGTGCCGCGATACATGCGCGCCGTCTCGAAAACCGGGGTGAAGCCGCACTCCGACAGACGGGCCCTGAGCATCGCGTTGCTGTCCGGCAGGTCGATCGAAACCGGCGCGGTCGGAAACCGGTTTGCCGCGGCGCGCGCCAGCCGCATCGCATCGTCACTCCGCTCGGCAATGACGGGCCCGATCTTGAGCCCCTCGCGACATTGCCGCACGGTCGCGAAGCCTGTGCCATCGCTGAGCCGGACCGTCTGGCGAGATGGGCTGGGCGCGAGCCAGCGGCGAAGGAAAGCGTCGCGCCGTACGCCAGATGCCTGCGCATCAAGCGCAATGAGGTGCTCCAGGTCAGAGGGCTCGGCCGGCACGATGCCCGTGTCGTCTTCGCGTGACAGCACCCCCGTCAGCCGCAAGCTCGCGCCCTGACGTCGGAACCCGGAACGCGCGTAATTGTCCTGCTGCGCGGCCACGCCATCGAGGCCGACGCTGCGATCTCCCGCATGGCGCAGCGCATGTTGCCACAGGGCGAACCCGATGCCCTGCCCCCGGACTTCGGGCTTGCAGATGTAGAGCCCCAGAAACGCATTCTTCGCATCATGATTGACCACAGAGATCGCAGCCACCGGCGCGCCATCCGCCTCCGCGACGAAGAACCCTTGGGGATCGGCTGTGTAGAAAGCCTCGGCATCCGCGAGGCCGGGGTTCCAGCCCTCGGCGGCGGCCCAGTCGAGAACCGTCTCCAACTCTGACAGATCGGCATTGCGCAGGATCATGCCCCCAAGGCCTCGCGCAGGCTGGCAGGAGCGGAGGTGCGGTTTCGCAAGTCGAGAGAGCTGAGGAGGTCGAGAAGGTGATTTTTCATCAGCTCCTCCGCCAAGTCGGCATCGCGTTCCGCGAAGGCGCGCATCAGGGCATGGTGGGCATGGCTTTCGCACAGGGCCCCGCGCCGGTGCCAATAGAGCGCGATGATCAACGAAGACCGCGCGACCAGCTGGGTGATGAATTCGGTGATCGTGGCCTGATCGGCAATCCGTGCGATCTCAAGGTGGAACTGCCCCGAGAGAAAGAGAGCCCGGCCCGCCTCGCCATCGTCGATCGCCGCGTGCTCTTCGTCGATATGGCGCTGAAGGGCAGCGAGGTCGTCCTCGGTGATCCGCTCGGCGGCCGAGCGCGCGGTGCGCGGCTCGAGCAGAGCGCGCGCCTCGAAAACCTCGCGCGCCTCGCGCACAGTGGGCTGCGCGACATAGGCCCCGCGGTTGCGCTTCAGCTCCACCAGCCGGTCATGGGCCAGCCGCTGCAGCGCGGCGCGGATGATGGTCCGCGAGACACCATAGATCTCCCCCAGTTCCTCTTCCGACAGCTTGGTGCCCGGCATCAGACGATGCTCGTGGATCGCGAGCGCCAGATCATTGGCGATCGTATCGGGCATTGGGGCGGCGGGGAGCGGATCGTTCATCTTGAGTTCCTTTCGTTCACACGATGCCCCGGGCGATCCTCGGAGGACAAGGTGGATCGTATCGACTCATATTGTATACAATGTTGTGTCGCAATTTTGCGCATGCGGAAAATTTTTCTGCTCAAATCCGAGGCAAGGTCGGATTCACGGCACCGTGAGTTCGAAAAATGATGGCGAGCTGTCCGGTTCGCACCGAAGGCTGAACCCAGATCGAAGGGAAGCGATGCGATGCGAACGGCACATGATCTCGAGCTGGTGAATCTGACGAAGCGCTACGGCGACACGGTCGCGGTGGACGCGATCAACCATGTCTTCGCGCCGGGCAGCTATGTCTGCCTGCTCGGCCCCTCGGGCTGCGGCAAGAGCTCGACCCTGCGGATGATCGCAGGCCATGAAAGCGTGAGCGAGGGCGCGATCCGCCTAAACGGCGTTGATGTCTCCGCCCTGCCCCCGGCTAAGCGCGGCACCGCGATGATGTTTCAGAACTACGCGCTCTTTCCGCATCTCTCGGTCAAGGACAATGTCGCGTTCTCGCTGCGGATGAAGGGCGTCGACAAGACCGCGCGCCATGCCAAGGCGATGGAGCTTCTCGAACTCGTCGATATGGCGCATCTCTCCGAGCGTCTTCCGACTCAGCTTTCCGGCGGGCAGCAGCAACGCGTTGCGCTGGCGCGCGCGCTGGTCACCGAACCGGAAGTTCTGCTTCTCGACGAACCCCTTTCCGCGCTCGACCCCTTCCTGCGGGTGCGGATGCGTGCCGAGCTCAAGCGGCTGCAGCGCGAGCTCGGCATCACTTTCCTTCATGTCACCCACGGGCAGGACGAGGCGCTCGCGCTCGCCGACGAGGTCGTGGTCATGAACAATGCCGTCATCGAACAGGCCGGACCCGCACGCGAGGTGTTCAACACGCCTCGGACCGAATTCGTGGCGCGCTTCATGGGCGGCCACAACGTGGTCACGCTCGACGGGCAGCTCCATGCGATCCGCTCGGATGCGGTGCGGCTTGGCCCCGAGGGGATGCCCGCGACGGTCAGCGCGATCGAATATCAGGGCGACCGCGTCGCGGTGACCGCCCAGGCCGAGGGCCAGGAACCGATCATCGCGCTGATGAGCGACGAGGCCTTCTATTCCAACGACATAAACCCGGGCGAGCAAGTGCGTCTTGCTTGGGATGAGGGGCGGCTGCACCGCCTCCGTGCCTGAAATCGACACTCCAACAGAGGGATAAGTGACAATGTCGAAAACCGGTTATACCCGCCGCTCGATTCTGAAAACCGGGGCGGCCGCGCTTGGCGCCTCCGCCTTCCCGGCGCCGATGATCTGGGCGCAGGAAATCAAGAACATCACGCTGCGCCAGTTCGGCACGGGCGTGTCGAACCTCAATGACGTGGCCAACAAGGTGAAGGAAGACCTCGGCTTCACGCTCGAGATGACCGCGCTCGATTCCGACGCGGTGACCCAGCGCGCGGCAACTCAGCCCGACAGCTTCGATATCGCCGATATCGAATACTGGATCTGCAAGAAGGTCTGGCCGACCGGCAACCTGCAGGCGATGGATACCTCGAAGATCAAAAATTACGACAAGATCGTCGGCATCTTCAAATCCGGCAAGCTGACGCCCGAGAGCGAGATCGCCCAAGGCACCGCGCCCTCGACCGTGGGCTTCGTCGAGGGCCCCGGCGGCACCACCTTCGCCGAGAGTGAAACCGGCTGGATGACGCTGATCCCGACCATCTACAACGCCGACACGCTGGGCATCCGTCCCGACCTGATCGGTCGCCCGATTGAAAGCTGGACCGAACTGCTGAACCCGGAGTTCAAGGGCAAGGCCTCGATCCTCGACATCTCCTCGATCGGCATCATGGACATGGCCATGGTCTGCGAGGCGATGGGCGAGATCCAGTATGGCGACAAGGGCAACATGACCCGCGAAGAGATCGACAAGACCATGGCGATCTTCACCGAGGCGAAGAAGAACGGCCAGTTCCGCGCCTTCTGGAAGACCTTCGACGAAAGCGTGAACCTGATGGCCTCGGGCGAAGTGGTGATCCAGTCGATGTGGTCGCCCGCAATCACCGCGGTGAAATCGCGCGGCATCGACTGTGTCTACCAGCCGCTGAAAGAGGGCTATCGCAGCTGGGGTGGCGGTCTCGGCCTGTCCAAGTCGCTCTCGGGCATGGAGCTCGATGCGGCCTATGAGTACATCAACTGGTATCTCTCGGGCTGGGTCGGCGGCTACCTGATGCGTCAGGGCTATTACTCGGCCGTGCCGGAAACCTCGAAGGACTTCATGTCCGACAACGAGTGGGGCTACTGGTTCGAAGGCAAACCCGCGACGGATGTCATCACCAGCCCGACCGGCGACAAGCTGGCCGAAGCCGGCGAGACCCGCGACGGCGGCTCCTTCTACGACCGCATGGGCCATGTCGCATGCTGGAACGCCGTGATGGACGAGAACCAGTACATGGTTCGTAAGTGGAACGAGTTCATCGCCTCGTGATGAACGAAGGTGGGGGGCTGTCTGCCCCCCACACCCCCCGAGGATATTTGAGCCAAGTCGAAGGGCAGGATCGCGATGAAAGTGACCCGCGAGACAGTGACGGGATGGTTGCAGGCGGCGCCCCTGACGGTGGTGTTGCTGGGCTTTCTGGTCGCGCCGATCATTACTATCGTGATCGTCAGCTTCTGGCAGGCGACCGAGTTTTCGATCATCCCCGCATTCAGCTTTGAGAATTACGAGTTCCTGTTCGGCTCGCCCGTGACCTACAAGGTCTTCGCCGCGACCTTCAAATACGCCTTCCTGACATGGGCGATGACGCTCGCGATCGGCTTCACCGTCGCCTATTACCTCGCCTTTCACATCCGCAGCCAGACGATGCAGATTGCGCTGTTTTTGCTGTGCACGATCCCGTTCTGGACCTCGAACATCATCCGCATGATCTCGTGGATCCCGTTTCTCGGGCGCAACGGCATCGCGAACCAGACGCTGATCTCATGGGGCGTGATCGACCAGCCGCTGGAGTGGCTGCTCTATTCCGATTTCTCGGTGATCCTCGCCTTCGTGCATCTCTACACGCTGTTCATGGTGGTGCCGATCTTC
>NZ_DFRG01000142.1:1099-3329 GCF_002378135.1 Thioclava sp. UBA3469 | reverse complement strand
CCCCCGGGATATTTGCGCCAAGGCGAAGGGAGGAGGGTTAAAACGGCACGTCGTCGGCATCGGCGGCGGGTACGACGAAGCTCGACAGCAGACGCTTCTCGCCCGCCTTGTCGAATTCCACGACGAGCTTGTCGCCTTCCGAGCCCATCACCTCGCCATAGCCGAACTTCTTGTGGAAGACCCGGTCGCCGATCTCGTAATCGCTCTCGCCCTTGGCGTCGATCACCATATGGCGCGCCTCGCGGGGCTGGCTGGTCCCGCGCGAATGCGCGTTTTGCAGCCGTCGCCAGCCCGGTGAATTGTATACATCGGCGCGCGAGACGCGGTCTTCCATCGCGCTGGACCCGCCGAAGCCGCCCCCGTTCATGCCACCACCGTAGAGCCCCGGAGGCGTCAGGACGTCGATATGGGCAGGTGGCAATTCGTCGATGAAGCGCGAGGGCATCTGGCTTTGCCACTGGCCATAGACGCGGCGGTTACCCGCAAAGGAAATCGTGCAAAGCTCCTCGGCGCGGGTGATGCCGACATAGGCCAGACGCCGCTCTTCCTCGAGCCCCTTCAGACCGCTCTCATCCATCGAGCGTTGCGAGGGGAACAGCCCATCCTCCCAGCCCGGCAGGAAGACCACGGGGAATTCCAGCCCCTTGGCCGCGTGCAGCGTCATGATCGAGACCTTTTCCTCGGTCTCGGCCTTGTCGTTGTCCATGATCAGCGCGACGTGTTCGAGGAAGCCCTGCAGATTGTCGAACTGCTCCAGCGCCTTGACGAGTTCCTTGAGGTTCTCGAGCCGCCCCGGCGCTTCCGGCGTCTTGTCGTTCTGCCACATCTCGACATAGCCGGATTCCTCGAGGATCCGTTCGGCCAGACGCACATGGCTGAGGTCATTCGCGGGCGCCACACCATCCTCGGCGGGCTCGATCAGCAGATCGTCATCTTCGGCCCGCGTCACGGCGGTAGCGGGCGAGGCCTGCGAGACATCCTCATGCCAGCGCGCGACATTCTCGACGAAGAGCCGCAACTGCCCGCCCGCCTTGCCCGACAGCGCGCCTTCGGCCACCAAGAGCCGCGCGCCGTCCAGAAGGCTCAGCCCGTTCTCGCGGGCCGCGACCTGAATGCGCTGCTGCGCCTTGTCGCCAAGGCCGCGCTTGGGCGTGTTGATGATCCGCTCGAAAGCCAGATCGTCATCGGGCGAGGTCACAAGGCGGAAATAGGCCATCGCGTCGCGGATCTCGAGCCGCTCGTAGAAGCGCGGGCCGCCGATGACGCGATAGGGCAGACCGATCGTCAGGAACCGATCCTCGAAGGCGCGCATCTGATGCGAGGCGCGCACGAGAATCGCCTGAGCATTGAGGCTGATCGGCGGATTGCCACGGGTCCCGCGCTGAATCGCCTCGACCTCCTCGCCGATCCATCGGGCCTCTTCCTCGCCGTCCCAATGGCCGATCAGGCGCACCTTTTCGCCGCCCTCGGCCTCGGTCCAGAGCTCCTTGCCCAGACGGCCTTCATTGGCCGTGATCAGCCCCGACGCGGCAGAGAGTATATGCGCGGTCGAGCGGTAATTCTGCTCCAGCCGGATCACCGCGGCGCCGGGAAAATCCTTCTCGAATTTCAGGATGTTGCCGACCTCGGCACCGCGCCATCCATAGATCGACTGGTCGTCATCGCCGACACAGCAGATGTTCTTGTGGCCCTGCGCCAGAAGCCGCAGCCACAGATATTGCGCGACGTTGGTATCCTGATACTCGTCGACGAGGATGTATTTGAACCAGCGCTGATATTGCGCAAGCACATCCCCGTGGGTCTGGAAGATCGTGACCATGTGCAGCAGCAGATCGCCGAAATCGACCGCGTTGAGCGTCTTCAGCCGCGCCTGATAGGCGGCGTAAAGCTCGGATCCCCGATTGTCGAACGCAGCGGTTTCACGACCCGAGACCTTCTCGGGCGTCAGCGCCTTGTTCTTCCAGCCGTCGATCAGCCCCGCCAATTGCCGCGCGGGCCAACGCTTCTCGTCCATATTCGCCGCAACGATCAGCTGCTTGAGCAGCCGGATCTGGTCGTCCGTGTCGAGAATGGTGAAATTCGACTTGAGCCCCACCAGTTCGGCGTGGCGGCGCAACAGCTTCACGCAGACCGAGTGGAAGGTGCCGAGCCACGGCATCCCCTCGATCGCACCGCCCAGGTGGCGACCCACGCGCTCTTTCATTTCGCGCGCGGCCTTGTTGGTGAAGGT
>NZ_DFRG01000142.1:0-782 GCF_002378135.1 Thioclava sp. UBA3469 | reverse complement strand
TGTTGGTGAAGGTCACCGCCAGCACCTCGTTCGGGCGCGCGCGGCCGGTGTGGATCAGATGCGCGATCCGTGCGGTCAGCGCCGAGGTCTTGCCCGTGCCCGCGCCTGCCAGCATCAAGACCGGCCCGTCGAGCGTCTCGACGGCCTGGCGCTGCTGGGGGTTCAGTTTCTCGAGATACGGCGCGCTCCGCGCTTGCATGGCGCCCGCCATGGCACGTTGCGACAGGCTCGCAGCCCCTTCATACGGATCGTCGTCATCAGCCCAATTCATGGGAGGCAATCTAGCGGTTCGGCCCTCAGAGGGAAAGGGGCATGTTCAGCATCTGTTCGCCTGACGTGAGCTTCCGCGCCCGTCTTCGCTCTTGTGAAAATATCCCGGGGGGCCCGTAGGGCGGGGGCAGAGCCCCCCGCCGCCTGCAACGCGCGCGAGGCAGCGCCCCTACCCGCGCTCAGCCCTGATGGATCAGCGTGGCGAACAGCTTCGGATCGACGCTGGCGGATGCGAAGGTCTCGCCCTCGGTCAGCATGGCCACGGCGTCATGGCTGTGCAGGCTTTCCTGATGGCTGGCCACGATGCGGAAATCACCGATACGGGCATCCGCCAGAAGGCGCTCGGCGAAGGCGCGCACGGCATCCTCGACGAAGATCGGGTTAGCGGCGTTCAGTTCGGCGAAGGCCTGTTCGTCCTCGCGCTTGACCATGACCTGCGTCTCGGTCGGCACGGCGGCGCGGGCGAGATCGATCATATCCTCGAACCACAGCACCTCGCCCGGTTCGACCAC
>NZ_DFRG01000046.1:0-6241 GCF_002378135.1 Thioclava sp. UBA3469 | reverse complement strand
ACTTCCGCCTCTACGACAAGCTCGGCGGGATGACCGGCACCGCGGCCACCGAGGCCGAGGAATTCGCCGAGATCTACTCGCTCGGCGTGGTCGAGATCCCGACCAACCGCCCGATCGCGCGGAAAGACGAACATGACCGCGTCTACCGCACGGCGCAGGAGAAATACGACGCCGTCGTCGAGGCGATCAAGAAGGCTAACGAGAAGGGTCAGCCGATGCTCGTCGGCACCACCTCGATCGAGAAGTCCGAGATGCTCTCGGACATGCTCAAGAAGGCCGGCATCAAGCACAACGTCCTGAACGCCCGTCAGCACGAGCAGGAAGCGACCATCGTCGCCGAAGCCGGCCGTCTGGGCGCGGTGACCATCGCGACCAACATGGCAGGCCGCGGGACCGACATTCAGCTCGGCGGTAACGTCGAGATGCGCGTGCAGGACGAACTCGCGGCGAATCCCGATGCGGATCCCGAAGAGGTCCGCAAACGGATCGACGCGGCGACCGCCGAGGAAAAGGCGAAGGTGCTGGAAGCGGGCGGCCTGTTCGTTCTCGCGACCGAGCGCCACGAAAGCCGCCGCATCGACAACCAGCTGCGCGGCCGTTCGGGCCGTCAGGGCGACCCGGGCCGCTCGCTGTTCTTCCTCTCTCTGGAAGACGACCTGATGCGGATCTTCGGCTCCGACAAACTCGATTCGGTCCTGTCCAAGCTGGGCATGAAAGAGGGCGAAGCGATCGTCCACCCGTGGGTGAACAAGTCGCTCGAGCGCGCGCAGGCGAAGGTCGAGGGCCGCAACTTCGACATTCGTAAGCAGCTTCTGAAATTCGATGACGTGATGAACGACCAGCGGAAAGCAGTCTTCTCGCAGCGTCGCGAAATCATGGAGACCGAAGAGGTCGGCGAAATCACCCGCGACATGCGCGTGCAGGTGATCGAGGACCTCGTGGACCGCTTCATGCCGCCGAAATCCTATGCCGATCAATGGGATGTCGAAGGCATGCACCAAGAGGTGATCGAACAGCTGAACCTCGACGTGCCGCTCGCGGAATGGGCCGAGGAAGAGGGCGTCGATCAAGAAGTCGTCACCGAGCGACTCGAGGAAGCGACCGATACGCTGATGGCCGAGAAGGCCGAGGCGTTCGGCGCCGACACGATGCAGATGATCGAAAAGCAGGTGCTGCTGCAGATCATCGACGCGAAATGGCGCGAGCATCTGGTCACGCTCGATCAGCTGCGCCAGACCATCGGTTTCCGCGGCTATGCGCAGCGCGATCCGCTGTCGGAATTCAAGACCGAGGGCTTCCAGCTGTTCGAGATCATGCTCGACAGCCTGCGCTCGGACGTGACGCAGCAGCTGGCCCGCATCCGTCCGCTCACCGAAGAAGAGCAGGCGCAGATGATGCAGGCGCAACAGCAGCAGCCCGCACCGACCGAAGCGTCGGCGGAAGCCCCGACCGAGGCGATGCCCGAGGTCGAGGTGGTGGGCGAGCCGCTTCCGGGATTCGACGAGACGAATCCGGCAACTTGGGGCGAGCCGTCGCGCAACGATCCTTGCCCCTGCGGGTCGGGCAAGAAGTTCAAGCATTGCCACGGGCAATTGGTTTGACACAACTCTGACGCGAATGTGGCAAAGTTGAGGCGGCTTCGGCCGCCTTTTCCATATCTTGTTGGAGTCATTGACTCTCTTGGCAGGTCCACCCCCCACGCCAGCCGCGTGAAGGGCGCGATTTCCCAATTCGCGCCGCAGCTTCGCCGCTTTCGGTCATTAGAAAATTATTAAGCAGTTTTCTAAGACAGACCCCAGTTCGAGGCGGCGATGCGCACCATTCGCAAGATATCCATGATCGGAGCGACGTTCCTGCTCGCCGCCGCGACCGGTCATGTGATGCAAAGCGTGGGTCCGCGTCCGCAACTCGGTGCGTCTTTGGTGGCGAGCTCGGTCAGTCGCGAGACTTGGAGAAATCGGGTCGAGCCGCGGGAGGAGCCGCGGGTTCAGCTCATTTCGAAAACCGTTCTTCGCAATCCTCCGGTCTATCATTTCGCGACGGATCCCGGCGTCGGCATCGTGCCTGCGACGGTGCGCACATCGGGCGACCAGTTCACATCTTCGCTTCCGCAACCGATGCCGTTGAAAACCGGCGCTGCCGATTGCGGGCATGCCGTCCTGTCGGTCACCCCCGCTGGCGATGGGCTGACCAAGCTGGAGCTGAGTGCGCCGTGCCACCCCGATACGAAACTGGCGATCCGCGATGCGTCGCTCTCGATCGCCGGGCAAACCGATAAGTCGGGGGCTTTCTCGGCTATCCTGCCGTTGCTTGCGCCTATGACCTCGCTGGAAGTCACCACCGATGGATCGACGATCGCGCAGGTGGAGGCCGCGGCGTCGGGGCTCGATAAGATCAACCGCGCGATCTGGGTGACCGATGCACAAAGCCCGTTGCATCTGAACGCCTATGAGAACGGTGCGCAGTTCGACGATGCGGGCCATCTCGACGTGACTAAGCCGCGCACGCCGGACACCTCGCTGGGCGGCTATATGCAAAGCTTCACCTCCGCAGATGGCAAGCGCATCGAAATCTATACCGCACCCAAGACGCTCACCGCGCTCAAGCTGCAACTCGAAGCGACGCTGTCCTTCGAAGATTGCGGCAAGTCGGTCGGCGGCCGGCTGATGCGGATGCATGGCACCGGAACTGCAGCGATGCCGATCACCCTCGACCTGCCCGCTTGCCCCTCCGATGGCGGCACGGTGGTTCTTCCGCTTGATGGGTTCGAGTCCCAGGGCCTGACCGCTCAGAAGTAACCCTCCGACCGCAGGCTGATCTCGCAGTCCTTTCCAAGGATCAGGTGATCGTGCAGCACGATGCCGAAGAGCTTCGACGCCTCGTCGATCTGCTGTGTGAGGGCGATATCCGCCTCGGACGGGGTTGGGTCGCCCGAGGGGTGGTTGTGCACCAGAATCAGCGCCGAGGCATTGGCCTCCAGCGCGCGCTTCATCACCTCGCGCGGATAGACGGGAACATGGTCCACCGTGCCGCGGCCCTGTTCCTCATCCGCAATCAGCGCGTTCTTCCGGTCCAGTAGCAGCAGGCGAAACTGCTCCGTCTCGGCATGGGACATCGCCATGTGACAGTAATCGACGAGCGCCTGCCACGAGCTGAGCACCGGGCGATGCATTACCTTCGAGCGTGCGAGCCTTTGCGCCGAGGCCTCCACCAGCTTCAGCTCGATCACCACGGCCTCGCCCACGTCGGTCACTTGGCGCAGGCGGTGAGGCGGGGCAGAGACCACCCGCCCGAAATCGCCGAAGGTTTCGATCAGGCGACGGGCGAGGGGTTTGACGTCCTGCCGGGGGATCGCGCGGAACAGCACCAGTTCAAGCAGTTCGTAATCGGGCAGGGCCTGCGCGCCGCCTTCCATGAACCGCGTGCGCAGCCGTTGCCGATGGTCGAACAGATAGGACGGCTTGGACGCGCCCGGCGGAGGATGGATCGCGGTGCCGCCATTGAACAACGGCAGCGGAGGCTCCTGCATATGATGGGGCATCTGGTCCATGAAACAGACCATGAACGATTCGGATTGAAGAAAGCCTTAATCAGCCTCCGTTAGCCCAAAGGAAAAGGCGCCCGAAGGCGCCTTTTCGAAATGATCACTGGGTCATGCCATCCCAGAAGCTTTTGACTTTCTTGAAGAAACTCGCGCCTTCCGGGTTGTTCTCGGCCTCGATCCCCTGGAACTCCTTTAGGATTTCCTTCTGCCGTGCGGTCAGGTTCACCGGGGTTTCGACGGCCAGTTCGATGAACATGTCGCCGGCCCCGCCGCCACGCAGCGCGGGCATACCCTTGCCACGCAGGCGCATCTGCCGCCCCGATTGGCTGCCGGCCGGGATTTTCACACGGCTTCGACCGCCATCTATCGTCGGCACTTCGACTTCGCCCCCAAGGGCTGCGGTCGCCATGCTGACCGGCACGCGGCAATGCAGATCGGTGCCTTCGCGTTCGAAGATCGCGTGCGGCTGGACCTCGATGAAGATGTAGAGATCGCCCGACGGACCACCGCGCAGCCCCGCCTCGCCTTCACCGGCGTGACGGATGCGGGTGCCGGTCTCGACCCCCGGAGGGATGTTGACCTGAAGCTGGCGATCGACCTCCACGCGGCCTGCACCATGGCAGACCTTGCAGGGGTTCTTCACCACCTGACCCTGGCCACCGCAGGTCGGGCAGGTCCGCTCGACCGTGAAGAAGCCGTTCTGCGCGCGCACCTTGCCCAGACCCGAACAGGTCGGACAGGTCTGCGGCTCGGAGCCGCCTTCCGCACCGGAGCCGTTACACTCGGTACAGGCGGCCGAGCTCGGCACGTTGATCGTCTTGTGGGTGCCGCGATACGCCTCTTCGAGCGTGACGCGCATGTTATAGCGCAGATCGGAGCCCCGCTGCGCGCGCGAACGCCCACCGCCGGGACCGGCTCTGCCGCCGCCCATGAAATCACCGAACAGGTCTTCGAAGACGTCGGAGAAGGCCGAGGCGAAGTCGCCCTGACCGCCCGCGCCGCCATAGCCGCCGCCCGGACGCCCGCCGCCCATGCCGCCTTCGAACGCCGCGTGACCGAACCGGTCGTACGCTGCTTTCTTCTCGGCGTCCTTGAGGACGTCATAAGCCTCGTTCACTTCCTTGAACTGGGCCTCGGCATCGGGATTGTCGGAATTGCGATCGGGATGAAGCTCTTTCGCCTTCTTGCGATAGGCTTTCTTGATCTCTTCGGCCGAGGCGCCTTTGGCAGTTCCCAGAACGTCGTAATAGTCGCGTTTTGCCATTGGTTACCCCCTTGGCGGAACGCAGGCGGGCCCGCCCTTAGAAAAGGCAGGCCCGCCCGACATTCCATGCGCAATTACTTGCGCTCGTCCTCGCCCAGATCTTCGAAGTCAGCGTCGACGATATCTTCATCGACATCGCGCGGGCTGTCTTCGTCGTTCGAGCTCTCGCCCTGACCGGCTTTCTCCTGCTCGGCCTTGTAGATGGCCTCGCCGAGTTTCATCGCCGCATCCGTCAGGTTCTGGATCGCGCCTTTGATCTTGCCGGCTTCCTCGGTCTTGAGGGCTTCCTCAAGCGCGTTGGCTGCCAGTTCGATCGCTTCGACGGTCGAGGCATCGACCTTGTCGCCGTGGTCTTCAAGCGACTTGCGGGTCGAGTGCAGGAGCGATTCGCCCTGGTTCTTGGTTTCGACCAGTTCCTTGCGGGACTTGTCCGCGTCGGCATTCGCCTCGGCGTCCTGAACCATTTTCTCGATCTCGTCGTCGGTCAGACCGCCGGACGCCTGGATCGTGATCTTCTGCTCCTTGCCGGTGCCCTTGTCCTTCGCCGAAACGGACACGATGCCGTTCGCGTCGATGTCGAAGGTCACTTCGATCTGCGGCATGCCGCGCGGGGCCGGCGGGATGTCCTCGAGGTTGAACATGCCGAGCATCTTGTTGTCGGCAGCCATCTCGCGCTCACCCTGGAAGACCCGGATCGTCACTGCGTTCTGGTTGTCTTCCGCGGTGGAGAACACCTGGCTCTTCTTCGTCGGGATCGTCGTGTTGCGATCGATCAGGCGGGTGAACACGCCACCCAGCGTCTCGATGCCGAGCGACAGCGGGGTCACGTCGAGCAGGACGACGTCTTTCACGTCACCTTGCAGAACGCCGGCCTGAATGGCCGCACCGAGCGCCACGACCTCATCCGGGTTCACACCCTTATGCGGCTCTTTGCCGAAGAAGCCGGTCACTTCTTCCACGACTTTCGGCATACGGGTCATACCGCCGACGAGCACGACTTCGTCGATCTCGTCCTTGGAGACGCCCGCATCCTTGAGCGCGGCGGCGCAGGGCTTCAGCGAGGCCTTGATGAGATCGCCCACGAGGCTTTCCAGCTTCGCACGGGTCAGCTTCATGACCATGTGCAGCGGCGTGCCGTCCTTGCCCATCGAGATGAAGGGCTGGTTGATCTCGGTCTGGCTCGAGCTCGACAGCTCGATCTTCGCTTTCTCGGCAGCTTCCTTCAGACGCTGAAGCGCCATCTTGTCCTTGGTCAGGTCGACGCCATGCTCTTTTTTGAACTCGTCAGCGAGGTAGTTGACGATGCGCATGTCGAAGTCTTCACCGCCGAGGAACGTGTCGCCGTTGGTCGATTTCACTTCGAAGAGACCGTCGTCGATCTCGAGGATGGTGATGTCGAAGGTACCGCCGCCAAGGTCGTAGACCGCGATGGT
>NZ_DFRG01000003.1:23509-23749 GCF_002378135.1 Thioclava sp. UBA3469 | reverse complement strand
TACATCTGGGCCGGTCCGCACCACCTGCACTATACGGCGCTGCCCGACTGGGCCTCGACGCTGGGCATGACCTTCTCGGTGATCCTGTGGATGCCCTCCTGGGGTGGCATGATCAACGGTCTGATGACGCTCTCGGGCGCATGGGACAAGCTGCGCACCGATCCGATCATCCGCATGATGGTGGTGTCGGTCGGCTTCTACGGCATGTCGACCTTCGAAGGCCCGATGATGTCGATCAAG
>NZ_DFRG01000003.1:0-23135 GCF_002378135.1 Thioclava sp. UBA3469 | reverse complement strand
GCGCTCGGCTGGAACGGCATGATCACCTTCGGCATGCTCTACTTCCTCGTGCCGCGTCTTTGGGCACGTGAAGGGCTCTACTCGCTGAAACTGGTCAGCTGGCACTTCTGGCTCTCCACCATCGGGATCGTGCTCTATGCCGCTTCGATGTGGGTCGCCGGGATCATGCAGGGCCTGATGTGGCGCGAAGTGGACAGCCAGGGCTTCCTCGTGAACGCCTTCGCCGACACCGTGGCCGCCATGCATCCGATGTTCGTGGTCCGTGGTCTGGGCGGTGTGCTCTACCTCACGGGTGGCATCATCATGGCCTACAATCTGTGGATGACCGTCGCTCGTCAGCCGCGCGTGGAATCGCGTTCGGTTGCCGCCGTGCCGGCTGAATAAGGAGAGGAACAGATGGGACTTCTCGACAAGCACAGTGTTCTTGAAAAGAACGCCACGCTCCTGCTGATCTTCGCCTTCCTGGTCGTCACGATCGGCGGCATCGTGGAGATCGCACCGCTCTTCTACCTCGAAAACACCATCGAGGACGTCGAAGGGGTGCGGCCCTACACGCCGCTGGAGCTCACCGGGCGCGATATCTACATCCGCGAGGGCTGCTATGTCTGCCACTCGCAGATGATCCGCCCGATGCGCGACGAAGTGGAGCGTTACGGCCATTACTCGCTGGCAGCGGAGTCGCAATACGACCACCCGTTCCAGTGGGGCTCGAAGCGGACGGGGCCCGACCTCGCCCGCGTCGGGGGGCGCTACTCGGATGCCTGGCATGTGGATCACCTGACCAATCCGCAGTCGGTCGTGCCGGAATCGGTGATGCCGAAATACGGCTTCCTGCTCAATCGCATGGTCGATCCCGCGCATATCGACGAG
This sequence comes from Thioclava sp. UBA3469, assembly GCF_002378135.1. Lineage (NCBI taxonomy): Bacteria > Pseudomonadati > Pseudomonadota > Alphaproteobacteria > Rhodobacterales > Paracoccaceae > Thioclava > Thioclava sp. UBA3469. Next base: position 22,265 of record NZ_DFRG01000003.1, on the reverse strand, counting down.
CGGCTCTCGACCGATGCGATGGTGGGCGTGCCCTACACTTCGGACATGATCGAGAACGCCAAGGCGGACTTTGCCGCTCAGGCCGATCCGAACAGCGACTATGACGGGCTGATGGAGCGTTATCCCAACGCGACGAACGTCCGTAATTTCGACGGTCGCCCGGGCATTTCCGAGATGGACGCACTCGTCGCCTATCTGCAGGTGCTCGGCACCATGGTCGATTTCTCGACCTTCGAACCCGTGGCCAGCCGGTAAGGGGAGCTGATCAATGGACTATCACATCTTCAGGGAATTCGCGGACAGCTGGTTTCTGATCTTCATGTTCGTCTTCTTCCTGGCCGTCGTGGCCTGGGTCTTCCGGCCCGGTTCGCGCAAGACCTACGAAGATACGTCCGAGATCCCGTTCCGGCACGAAGACAAACCCGCCAATGCCTCGGAGGCCGGCGAGAGCCGGTCCTCCAAGGACTGACGGCGCCACGTTGTAAGGAGGCGTGGAGAACATGAGCAAGAGACCAAGCAAGCACAAGCACGAGGTCGAGACCACGGGTCACCAGTGGGACGGCATCGAGGAATACAACAATCCGCTGCCCAAATGGTGGCTGTGGACCTTCTATGCCTGCGTCATCTGGGGGATCGGTTACTCGATCGCGATGCCGGCATGGCCGATCTTCAAATCCGGCGCGACGCCGGGGATCATGCACTCGTCGACCCGCGCGAATGTGCAGGCCGATATCGACAAGTTCGCTGCGGCGAATAAGCCGATCCAGGAGAAGCTCGTCTCGGTCGATCTCGACCAAATCTCGAGCGATCCCGAGCTGAACAACTACACCCAGAACGCCGGTGCGGCCGTGTTCCGGACCTGGTGCGCGCAGTGCCACGGTGCGGGTGCGGGCGGCAACTCGAAGCTGGGCTATCCGAACCTTCTCGACAGCGCATGGCTGTGGGGCGGCACGATGGAGGACATCCATTTCACCGTCACGCACGGCATCCGCAACGAGACGGACCCGGATGGCGAGGCACGTTACTCGCAAATGCCCGCTTTCGGCACGGACGAGCTTCTCGAGCCCGCGCAGATCGATCAGGTCGTGCAATACGTCCGCAAGATCTCGGGTCAGGACCATGACGAAGCAATGGCCACTGAAGGCGAGACCGTCTTCATGGACAACTGCTCGGCCTGCCATGCTGAAGATGGCACCGGCGACCAGATGCAGGGTGCGCCCAACCTGACCGACGCCGTCTGGCTTTACGGTGGGGATGTGGACACGCTGACCTACACGGTCACCAACGCCCGCTTTGGCGTTATGCCGAACTGGAACGAGCGTCTGTCGGAAGCGGATATCCGCGCCGTGGCGGCCTACGTTCACAGTCTGGGCGGCGGCCAGTAACGGTCGAAAATACAGAGATCCCGCGGGGCTTTGGTCTGGCGGGTCGCACCGGCACCCCGTCCTGTTCGCGCGTTTCCTGGGGGTGCCGGTGCCCAATTTCAGAGGGCCCCCGTCGCGGGGCCCTCTCGTTTGTCGAGGGTTACCTGTCGTCTATCTTGGGGTCATCTTTGGGCAAAACAAGCTCCGCGCTTGTCTTTGCACGCCGATGTGAACGCCGATGCGAGCGGGCCGCCGGCAGGCCGGGGCGCTGATCGAGGCCCGTGGCGATGGTGAAGCTCTGCGCCCAGATCCCGATCATTTCCACATCTCCCGCAAACGTTGGCGCAGCGAGGGACGCGGTGCGCGATGGCGCTTGCGCGAGTCTATCGGGTCCGGCAGGTGCGGCCAGTTGCTTTGCGGCGGATGGAGGTTCATGCGGGCGAACAGCATCAGCGTTTCGGGCGTAACTCTATCTTTCATGTCTGATCTCCTGAGGGCGGGTCAACTCTGGTCAGGATGCGTTATTTGCGCGAAGATGCGACTCAGGAAACTTTCCACTATGTAAGTTGAAGTTACGGATATGGACTGGCGAACCCTTCCCTCCCTGACCGCGCTGCGGGCGTTTTCGGCGTTTGCCGACACCGGATCGGTGGCTCAGGCGGGGCGTGCGCTCAACGTGTCGCATGCGGCCGTCAGCCAGCAATTGCGGGGGCTCGAAGAGCGGCTCGGTGTGACGCTTGTCGACCGGTCGGGCCCGCGGCCTGCGCTGACGCCCGACGGTCGCCGCCTTGCGCAGGCGCTGCGCGACGGGTTCGGCACGATTGCCGAAGCGGTCGCTTCGCTGAGCGACACCGCCGACTCCCGCCCGCTGCAAATCGCCACCACGCCAAGCTTCGCCTCGGCCTGGCTGTTGCCCCGGCTGCCGGACTTTCGCGAAGCCCATCCCGAGATCGGTCTGACCATCGACCCTTCGGCGACCGTCTCCACGCTTGCGCCGGGCGGGGTCGAGATGGCGCTGCGCTACGGATCGGGGGACTGGCTCGGGCTCGAGTCGCGGCTTCTGGTGCGCTCGCCCATCGTCGTGGTCGCGGCCCCCGCGCTGGTGGGGGAGGGGCGGTATGACTGTCCGGCGGATTTGCGTGGCCTGCCGTGGCTGCAAGAGCTCGGCACTTCCGAGTCGACCGACTGGTTCGCGCGCCATGGCGTCACGCAGGATCAGGCCAGAAGCCTGACAGCGATGCCGGGCAATCTTTTGCTCGAAGCGGCGCGCGGCGGGCAGGGGGTGGCGGTGACCGCCTTGGTCTGGGTGGAGCAGGATATTGCGGCCGGGCGGTTGCGGCTTCTGTTTGAAGACAGCGAGGAAAAAGGCTATTACACGGTTACGCGACCGGGCGTGAGGCGACCGGCGCTACGCCAGTTCATGTCTTGGCTCTTCAAGCAAGCGGCGCATGCCGGTGACCAGTAAAAATACCAACCAGTGAAGATTTCCTGTATGGCAGACCTGTCTTTTTGACGCAGGTCAAAGCCTTCACGACTGTGTCATACCAGAAGAGCCTGTGACGCAGAGAAATATATGAACGGAGAGAGTCGTGAGCTCCACCGAACCAGTCGATCCCCCGCCGCTTTACGCCGCCCGCGAGCCGATCTTTCCGCGCCGCGTGCACGGCCAGTTCCGCAACCTGAAATGGGTGCTCATGGCGGTGATGCTTGGCATCTATTACATCACGCCGTGGATTCGCTGGGATCGTGGCCCGGAACTGCCCGATCAGGCGGTGCTTCTGGACCTCGCGAACCGCCGGTTCTTCTTCTTCATGATCGAAATCTGGCCGCATGAATTCTACTTCGTCGCGGGCCTTCTGATCATGGCGGGCCTTGGCCTGTTCCTGTTCACCTCGGCGCTGGGGCGCGTCTGGTGCGGCTATGCCTGCCCGCAGACCGTCTGGACCGACCTGTTCATCCTTGTGGAGCGTTGGGTCGAGGGCGACCGCAACGCGCGTATCCGTCTGCTGCGTCAGAAATGGAACGCCGAGAAATTCCGCAAGCGCATCACGAAATGGGTGCTCTGGCTGCTGATCGGCGTCGCGACCGGCGGGGCCTGGGTGTTCTACTTCACCGATGCGCCGACGCTGCTGACCGATCTGTTCCACGGCACCGCCTCGCCGATCGCCTATACGACGATCGCAGTGGCGACGCTCACGACCTTCGCCTTTGGCGGTTTCGCCCGCGAACAGATCTGCATCTATGCCTGCCCGTGGCCGCGCATTCAGGCGGCGATGATGGACGAAGACACGATCACCATCGCCTATCGCGAATGGCGCGGCGAGCCGCGCGGCAAGCTCAAGAAGGGCCAGCACGATCCGACGCAGGGCGACTGCATCGACTGCATGGCCTGCTTCAACGTCTGCCCGATGGGCATCGATATCCGCGACGGCCAGCAGCTTGAATGCATCACCTGCGGCCTGTGCATCGACGCCTGCAACGAGATGATGGACAAGATCGGCAAGCCACGTGGCCTCATCGGCTACATGGCGCTGAAGGACGAGGCGAACGAGCGCTCGGGCAATCCGGTCATCAATGTCTGGAAGCACATCATGCGCCCGCGCACGATCCTCTACTTCTCGATGTGGTCGCTGATCGGTATCGGTCTGGTGGTCGCGCTCTTCATGCGCTCGCCCATCGACTTCAACGTGACGCCGAACCGCGATCCGCTCTTCGTGGTGGAGCCCTCTGGCGCGATCCGCAACATCTACACGCTGCGGCTGCGCAACAAGGCGGGCGAGGCGACCGAGTTCAAGGTCTCCGTCAAAGCCCCCGATCCGGCCGATCAAAGCACGCTGAGCGTGTTGCTCGAAGGTCAGGACGGAAACACCGTGACTGTGCCCGCAGATGAAACCATGACCCAAAGGGTCTATATTGTCGCCGAACCCGGTTCGTCCATCGCCACCAGCGAGCGCACCGAACTGACGATGTGGATCGAGGATATGACCAATACTGATCGCGTGTCGGAGACGACCGTATTCAACGGAAGGGTACAATGACCGAGATGGCGAAACCGCTGACCGGAAGAAAAGTGCTGATGATCGCGGTGGCCTCCTTCGGGGTGATCATCGCGGTCAACCTCGTCATGGCGTGGCAGGCCGTCAGCACCTTCCCCGGCCTCGAGGTCGACAATTCCTATGTCGCCTCGCAGACCTTCAACGAAGAGAAACTGGCGCAGGATGCGCTCGGCTGGACCGTGTCGCCGGAGTATTCCGACGGCAAGCTGAGCTTCGTGATCCGCGACGAGGACGGGCTGCCCGCGAGGGTGGCCGAGTTCAAGGCGCTCGTCGGGCGCACCACCCATGTCCGCGATGACATGACGCCCGATTTCGACTATGTCGGCGGCATCTTCACCACGAAGCTCGATCTTGCGCCGGGCGTCTGGCTGGTGCATCTCGACGCGAAAGCCGCCGACGGCACGGAGTTCCGCCAGCGGATTGACCTGTTCGTGAAAGGCTGAGCCGATGTCGGTGTCGCCCGCTTCTCCATCACATAGCGAACCGTTCGAGGACGAGCATGTCTCCGCCTCGGCCTGTCCCGCCTGCATCGCCGCCCCCTCGGCCGAGCAGATAGCGAAGTCGGGTGACATCAAGGGTGCGCGGATCATGCTGTCGCTGCCCACGGCGCATTGTGCGGTCTGCATAACCGATGTCGAACGCGAGCTGATGAAGCAGCCGGGCGTGAAATCGGCGCGGGTGAACCTGACGCTGAAACGCGCCTCGGTCGATGCGGCGGGCGATGTCGAGCCGGCGGGGCTGATCGCGGCGCTCGACAAGATCGGCTATGAGGCGCACGAGCTCGATCCCGGCATGCTGTCCGCGACCGAAGCCGACAAGCGCGGACGGGACCTCTTGATGCGAATGGGCGTCGCGGGCTTCGCGATGATGAACATCATGATGCTCTCGATCGCGGTCTGGTCGGGGGCGGAGGATTCGACGCGCGACCTCTTCCACTGGATTTCGGCGGCGATCGCGCTGCCCACCACGATCTTCGCGGGCCAGCCCTTCTTCGCCAATGCCTGGGCGAGCTTGCGCGGCGGGCGTCTCGGGATGGATGTGCCGATCTCGCTCGCGATCCTGCTGGCGCTCGGGATTTCGCTGTTCGAGACGATGCATTCCGGCGCGCATGCCTATTTCGAGGCGGCGACGATGCTCACCTTCTTCCTGCTGGTGGGCCGCTATCTCGACTATCGCACCCGAGCTGTGGCGCGCTCGGCGGCCGAAGAACTCGCGGCGCTGGAAGTGCCCCGCGCGACCGTTCTGCGCGACGGCGAAGAGGTCACGGTGCCCGTGGGCGAACTGGTGCCCGGCGATCTGATCCGGGTGCGCCCGGGGGGCCGTATCCCCGCCGATGGCGAAGTGACCGAGGGCCAATCCGAGAGCGACCGCTCGCTGCTGACCGGCGAAAGCCTGCCCGTGCAGGTGCTGCCCGGTATGACGCTCTCCGCCGGTGAGGTGAACCTGACCGGGCCGCTGACCCTGCGCGTGACGGCTGCGGGTCGCGACAGCTCGCTGCATCGGATGGCCGATCTCGTCGCGATGGCCGAGAGCGCGAAAACCAAATACACCTCGCTCGCCGAACGGGCGGCGCGGGCCTATGCGCCGATCGTGCATATCCTGTCCTTCAGTGCGTTCTGTGCTTGGGCCTGGATCACGGGCGGCGATTTCCGTCTGGCGGTGAATATTGCGGCGGCGGTGCTGATCATCACCTGCCCATGTGCGCTGGGGCTCGCCGTGCCTGCGGTGGTGACCGCCGCATCGGGCAAGCTGTTCCGCAAGGGGCTGTTGATCAAGGACGGCACCGCGCTGGAGCGTATGGCCGAGATCGACACGGTCGTTTTCGACAAGACCGGCACGCTGACCATGGGCGCGCCGCGCCCGCAGAACCTCTCCGATCTCTCGCCCGAGGCGCTGTCCGTCGCGATGGCGCTGGCCGAAGGCTCGAGCCACCCGCTCGCGCGCGCCCTGCACGAGGCGGCGGCAGGGCAGGGCGTTGCGCCCGCTGCGCTGAGCGACCTGCGCGAAGTTCCGGGCTATGGCGTCGAAGGCGTCTGGCAGGGGCAGCGCGTGCGGCTCGGTCGTGCGAACTGGATCGGCGCTGCCGAAGGCGCGACCACCGCGACCCATCTCGCGATCGGTGAGACCACCCCGATCCCGATCCGGTTCGCCGACACGCTGCGCACCGGTGCCGAAGAGGCCGTGGCCGGTCTGAAGGCGCAGGGCAAGCAAGTCTGGCTGGTGTCGGGCGATGTCGAAGGCGCGGTGAGCGAACTCGCCACGCGCCTCGGGATCGACACCTACCGTGCCGGTGCCCTGCCTGCGGAGAAGGCGCAGCTCGTGAGCGATCTCACCCAACAGGGCCACCGCGTGCTGATGGTGGGCGACGGTCTCAACGACACCGCCGCGCTGGCGGCCGCCCATGTCTCGGTCTCACCCGCCTCCGCACTGGATGCGGCGCGCACGGCGTCGGATATCGTGCTTCTGGGTAAGGATCTCGCGCCGGTCTCCGATGCCGCTTCGATCTCGGTGCGCGCGCGCCGCCGGATCAAGCAGAACTTCGGCATCTCCATCGTCTACAATATCATCGCCGTGCCGCTCGCGCTGACCGGGCTTGCGACGCCGCTGATGGCGGCGCTCGCGATGTCGGCAAGCTCGATCACGGTCTCGCTCAACTCGCTGCGCCTGCGCTGAAAGGAGCCCCTCATGGAGGTTCTTCTCTATTCGATTCCGATCTCCCTGCTGCTCGGCGGGATTGGCCTCGGGGCGTTTTTCTGGTCGCTGAAGAACAATCAGTATGACGACCCGAAAGGCGATGCCGAGCGTATCCTGTCCGACGAGTTCGACGACCATCCGAAGCAGGACTGACCGCGCGTCGCGGAGGGATGGGCCAGGCGGCCCGATCCCCTTAGATTCGCGCCCGCTTCGCCTTGGCACAAATATCCCCGCCGGAGGCATCTGCCGTGGCAACCCGTGCGGCGGGGGACATAAGGTCCGGAAAAAGGAAAAGCCGCGCTGACCAAGCGCGGCTTTTCATATTTTGCCCCTAAGGGAAGACTCTCAGGGGCCGACCACTTTGCAGTCCATAGCGCGAGACTCGAGCCTTGCACAGGCCAGTTGTGCCATGTCTTGGGTCATTCCTACGAAATTCGCCTCATAACCGGTCTTTCGGGTGGCCACTTTGCGCAAAGCTTCGCCCAAAGTGTCGCTTTCCATCAGTGCCGTGGTCAGCATGTGGCGCTCTGCAGCGAATCGCGAACCGAACAGCCCGAGGCTGACACCCCAGTTGCGCCCACCCGAGCTGGAGACGCGGGCGACCACGCGCGGTTTCTGCTCGGGGGCCGGGGCAGGGGGGGTGAGAGCGGCGAGAATGATCTCGCTTTTGCGCTTCTCGGGGGCTGCGGCCATCTGCGCGGTCTCGGGCTGCGGGTCCGTCGACTGCACGAAGCTGGACGGGGCCTTGGCGCCATCGGACTTGCCGTTTTGGTCCAGATCGAGCGTATGTGCCTCGGCCAGTTCCATCGTCTCCGGCTGCGGCTGGGTGGACTGGACGAATTTCGGGCCGTCCGACGCGCCGGGCTCGTAGGAGGCAAGCTGCACGTCGCTCGGCTCTTCGCTTCCATCCGCGCTGGCCTTGCCGGCGGCGACGGCGGCGTCATGCGCCTGCGCCTGTGCCAGCGGGGTGGCCTTGGTCACCTCGGCAGGTAGTGCCTTCGTCGCGTCCGCGACCTGAATCTCGCGCGGGTTGCGCTGCGGGCGGGGGCTTGCGGTGATCTCCGCGCCGATCCCGAGCGTACCGGCGTCAGCCACGACGACATCTTGCGTGTCCGCAGTAGCGTCCTGCGCGCCTTCGGCCACGTCCTCGGGGATGTCGGTGCTCTCATCGACCTGATCGGCCTGCACCGCGGCGGCGAGCGCCATCGAGATCGCATCGCTATCCGCAGTCGGCGCGGTCGGGCGGATATCGGGGCGCGGGCTCTTCTTCGGCGCGAGGTTCGCCATCAGCATCGGCGATTGCGCGGGCTCGATATATTGCGGAATCCGGGGGCGGTTCGTCGGCGCGTTATTCGGTGCGCGCTTGAAGCCCAGATCCAGCAGATCGGCCATTTTCGCGTTGCGCTGCGCGGTGGAGGTGCCGCCAAAGACGGTCGCGATGATGCGCTTGTTGCCGCGCTGCGCCGAGGCGGTCAGGTTGAAGCCTGAGGCCGAGGTGTAGCCGGTTTTGATGCCGTCCGCGCCCTTGTACGCTGCGAGGAATTTGCGGTTCGTCGAATAGACGGTGCGCACTTTCGCGTCCGCCGAGCGGCGCGAGAAGATGTTGTAATATTGCGGGTAGTCGAAGAACAGGTGACGGCCCATGATCGTCATGTCATGCGCCGAGGACAGGTGGCCCTTGCGGGTCAGACCGTTGGCATTGACGAAATGGGTGTTCTTCATGCCCAGCTGCCGGGCGGTGCGGTTCATCCGCGCGGCGAAGCCTTCCTCGGAGCCGCCGATGTAATCGCCAAGCGCCGCAGCGGCGTCATTGGCGGATTTGATCGCAGCGGCGCGGATCAGGTAGCGCACGGCGATCTTCTGACCGGGGCGGAGGCCCAGACGCGAGGGCGGCTGGCTGGCGGCATGCTTCGTCACGGTGACGATGGAATCGAGGCTGAACTCGCCATGCTCGATCGCCTGGAAGGTGATGTAGAGCGTCATCATCTTCGTCAGCGACGCAGGATGCAGCGGCGTGTCAGCGTTTTTGGAGTAGAGAACTTCGCCCGATCGCATGTCCATGACCATCGCCGCGTAGGGCGCGGCCTGCGCAGCGATCGGCGCAATGAGTGTCAGAAGGATTACGAATAGCCCATCACGGACCCAGCGCATCAGCGTGGTCACGGCTTCACCTATTTCACTGCCTCAATTTGACCCCTTTGCGATACCGATCTTGAGCCGGTTTCCGGGGTTTATATTAGCGGGAAGCGTAGCACGGGTCTCTCAGGCTGAAAACTCCCTATTTTCAAGCGCTTTCACTGCGACATTCATGCAATACCGCAAGATGTGGTGGGATGATTGCGGCGGCCTGTCTATACGTGGTGTATTTCGGACACAGGTGCGTGAGGTCAGCGGAGCATGACGCCACGCAATGCAGGGCTCAATCGGTGATTTTTGCGATCAGATCGGGCAATGCGCCGAGGTCGGGCAATTCGGCGAAGCGCGGATGCTCCATCGGGGGCTCGGCATGCTCGAAGGCCCATGTCAATTCATGGGGCACATGCACGCCCCAGCCGCCCGCCTCGATCATCGGGATCACGTCGGATTTCAGCGAATTGCCCGCCATCAGGCCGTGCTCCGCCCCTTCGGCATGGCGCGCGAAAATCTCGGTGTAGACCGGGGGCTTCTTGTCCGAGACGATCTCGACCGCGTCGAACAGATCGCCCAAGCCCGACTGCGCCAGCTTTCGCTCCTGATCGATCAGGTCGCCCTTCGTCACCAGAAGGATGCGGTAGTCGTCCGACAGCGCCTCGATCGTCTCGCGTGCATGGGGCAGCAGCTCGATCGGGTGCGACAGCATTTCCCGCCCTGCGGCGAGAATCTCCGACAGGATCGTTGCGGGCACGCGGCCTTCGCTGACTTCGATCGCGGTTTCGATCATCGACAGGGTGAAGCCTTTGATGCCAAAGCCGTAATGCGCGATGTTGCGACGTTCCGCCGCGATCAGCCGCTCTGCCAGATGATCGGGCTCGGCGTGGTCGCGCAGCAATTCGGTAAAGTGGTCATGCGTGAGTTGAAAGAAACGCTCGTTATGCCAAAGCGTATCATCCGCATCGAAGCCAATCGCCGTGAGCCGCATGGTCCCGCCTTTCTCGCCGGAGGTGTTGAAAGACTTTTCATATGTCACGAAGACCCTATATTCCGCCAGAGCCCCTCAACGATTCCTGATGCCGGAGCGCCCTTGACCGAGCCTCTTTACATGATGTCCGACGACGACCAGGACGACAGCGACAACGATGCGTCCCTCGCGACCAAGACGCGGCCGAAGATGCAGCGCCCGCTGATGTACAAGGTGATGTTGTTGAACGACGATTACACGCCAATGGAATTCGTCGTCCATATCCTCGAGCGGTTCTTCGGTCTCAATCACGCGCAGGCGTTCGAGATCATGCTGACCGTGCACAAGAAGGGTCTTGCGGTGGTCGGTGTCTTCTCTTTCGAGGTGGCCGAGACGAAGGTGGCGCAGGTGATGGATTTCGCGCGCCGCCACCAGCACCCGCTGCAATGCACGATGGAGAAGGACTAAAGGCCGCCCAAGCGGTTCCTTGCAAATTCAGTCGCGCCCGCCTATTCGGCGGGCTCGTTTCTTTCAGAGGGTTCCCTGCATGAGCCATCCGCGACTTTCGCTCGCTCTCGAGATGCCCGAGGCGCTTCCGCCCGAGGGAGACATCGCGCTGTTCGCGCCTGTGGGCACGCTGGACCTCGGCGGTCTTCCGGTCGATCGCCTCGTCGCGATCCAGTCCGAGAAGCCCGACCATGACGTGCTCGCGCAGCGCGGCGTTCGCGTTTCGCCGAGTGCCGAGGGCAGCTATGCCGCCGCGATCATCTTCGCGCCCCGCGCCAAGGCCGAAGCCCGCGCGCTGATCGCCGAAGCCTGTCAGCGCGTGGCGCCGGGCGGGCCGATCTATGTCGATGGGGTGAAGACCGAAGGGATCGACTCGCTGCTCAAGGAGTTGCGGGGACGGGTGGACCTGTCCGCGCCGATCGCAAAGGCCCATGGCAAGATCGCATGGTTCTTCGCAGCCCCCGACCTGCTGACCGACTGGGCGGCGCAGGACATTCACCCGGTCGAAGGTTTCGTGACCCGTCCGGGCGTGTTCTCCGCGGACGCGGTGGACGACGGCTCGGCGCTTCTGGCCGAATGCCTGCCCGATAGCCTGCCGTCGAAAGTCGCCGACCTCGGCGCGGGCTGGGGCTGGCTTTCGGCGCAAATCCTGGCGCGCAAGGGCGTCGAACGGCTCGATCTGGTCGAGTCGGATGCGGTCGCGCTGGACTGCGCGAAACGCAACATCACCGATCCGCGCGCGCAGTTCATTTGGGCCGATGCCACGCGCCATGTGCCGGAAGAGCGCTATACCGCCGTTGTGATGAACCCGCCTTTCCATGGGGCCGCCCGCGGGGCCGATCCGGCACTCGGTCTGGCCTTCATTCAGGCCGCACGCGGGATGCTGTCGCTCTCGGGCACGCTCTGGATGGTCGCGAACCGCCATCTGCCCTATGCCGACGCGCTCGCCGCGGCGTTCCACGAGATTGAAGAGATCACGCCGCCCAGCGGCCCTTCGACCCGTTTCCGTATCATCCGCGCTGCCAAGCCGATCCCCGCCGGGAAGACCCCGGGGAAATCGGCGGGCACGCGCGCCACAGCCGAGCCGAAACGCCGCCTTGCCCCTCGCAAGCGGCGCTAAGCTCGCCTAACCTGCCTCAACATCCACGAGGAGACACCCAATGTCCCTTTCTGTTTCCGGCAAGACCGTCATCGTCACGGGCGCAGCCCACGGTATCGGTCAGGCCATCGCGCGCCATTTCGTCGATCGCGGCGCGCAGGTGATGTTTGCCGATATCGATGAAGAGAAGCTTGCCGCCGAACTGGGCGACACGGCCAAGACCGAAGGGCCGGTGCGCTATTTCTCGGGCGATCTGTGCGAGAAGCTGGCGGTGAAGAACCTGCTCTCGGCCACCGTGGACGCGTTCGACCGGATCGACATTCTGGTGAACTGTGCGCGTACCTTCGCGCCCTGCGATCCGCTTGATCCGTCCGTCGAGGTGCTCGATTCGATGCTGTCGCAGAACATGAAATCGGCGCTGCGGGTCAGTCAGATGACCGCCAAGCGTATGATCAAGCAGGCCGAGGATGAGGGGCGCACCGAAGGCGAGATCGGCTCGATCATCAACGTCTCGACGCTGGCCTCGAACCGCACCCAGCCCGAGCTGATGGCCTATTCGATCGCCTGCGCGGCGCAGGATCAGGCGATCCGCTCGCTCGCCGTGGCGCTCGCGCCGAAGCGGATTCGCGTGAACGGCGTCAGCTTCGCCTCGGTGATGAGCCGCTCGCTGCAGGATGCGCTGAAGGAAAACGACGACTGGCGCGAGGCGATCTGCGAAGGCACGCCGCTGGGCCGGATCGCGCCGCCGTCGGAGCTGGCCGAGACGGTGCAGTATCTTGCGTCTTCGGGGGCGAGCTTCGTCACCGGGCAGATCATCAATGTCGATGGCGGGCGCAGCCTTCTGGATCGCGTGCAGGTCCCGGCCTTCTAAGGCTCAGGACCGCGCCGCGCGCCGGTCCATCGTCCAGAGTACGCCCGCGCCAGCCACGCCCAGAAGGGCGCCTGCGGCTGCGGCCAGCTCATAGCCCGCAATAGCCGTGCCAATGGCGAAGATCGCGGCGGAGAACCCGTCGCCTGCCAGTTTTTGCAACGCCATCAGCGAGGCCCCCGCGCCGGGCCGGTTCGACAGCAGATCCTGCAGATAGGCCATCGGCTGGGTCAGCACGACCGCGCCGCCGATCGCGCCGGGCAGGGCGAGAAACCAGACGTAAGGCGTCGGCGCCAGTAGCGGCAGCAACCCCAGATGGGTCGCGTAGAGCGCGGCCCCGATCCAGATCATCGTCGTGCGCTCGATCCGGCCCAGAACCAGCGGCAGGGCCAGCATGAAGGGCACTTCCAGCCCCGCCATGAGGCCCGCGTAAAGCGCGGTATCGGCGGCCCCGCGACCGGGCGTCGCCTCGAACACGAGCCCCATCACGACGAGATAGAGCATCACCGCCCCGTTGATCGTGCCAAGCGCCACTACGCGGGCGAGGATCGGCAGGTTCGCCATCTCGTGCAGGGATTGCCGGAAGGTCAGCCCCGATTTCGGGTCGGGCCAGCGGGTCGCCCCGTCGCGCGGCCAGAACAGGAAGGTCAGCGCGAGGATGCTCGCCCCGAGCGTCAGCGTCACCGGATAGATCGAGGTCAGCGCGGCCCCTTGGTCGAAAACCACCGACCAGATCGGCAGTACCACCACCCAGGGCAGCGCGAAGAGCGCGCGCAGGGTCGAGAGGATTGCGGGCCGGTCCTCTTCGGGGTGGGTCGAGGCTGCTAGCCGTGAGAGCGCAAAGAGCTGGCCGAAGATCGACGCCGAGAGCGGCAGGATCAGCGCGTTGGCGATCACGAAGACCACCCAGTTGTCGCCCGCCAGCACCAGCCCCGAGCCCACGATCAGCATCGCCGAGGTGCCAAGCGCGATGGCCCGGCGGTTCGCGCGCTGATCGGCGAGGATGCCAAGCCCGACCGAGGCCGAGACCGACAGCACCGAGGCGACCATCAGCACGCCCGAATACGCGCGGTCCGAGAGGCCGAACACCTTGATCGCGAGTGCCGAGACATAGGGCCCCATCGTCGCCGCATGGGCGCCGAACAGCACCAGCAAAATGGCGGCGAGGCGCAGGGCAGGATCGGAGAGGACAAGGCGGATCGGACGTAGCATGTCGTCGCTTTGCGCCTTCGGGCGTCCAAGTTCAAGAGGCAGCCGCCAAGCCTTACTCGTGGAGCTACAAAGGCTTAGCGAAATGCTCGGCGAAAAACCGCCACAGGCAGGGAACGGCGGCGCTGGAAACCTAGTTCAAAAGGCAGGGCGGGAGAGGTTGTACATGTAAAAGGAAGCATCATGCTCTCGCGTCATATCGCACTTAAGTTCGACAATGTGATCCGCAATATCCTGCTGCGCGCCGAGGTTCCGCCCGCGCAGGTGACGACCCCGCGTCTGGGCCGTCTGGAAGATGCCGAAACCGCTCTGGAACAGGAGTGCGCCCGGGTGGTGCTGGCGATGCCGCAAGAGGAACGCGGGGTTCTGAGTCTCACCTACGGCCTCAGCGGGCACGCCCCGATCCCGCCGCATCGCGCTGCCGACGTGCTCGGTTGGACGCTGATCCAGACGATGACGATAGGGGAGGGCGCGATCCTGCGGTTGCGCAATGCTCAATCCGCGCGTGCCGCGTTCGAGCCGCTTCTGGAGGGCCTGCATCCGCGTCTGCTGGCGGCAGCGGACGAGATCTACGAGATGCGGCTGGCCGATGTGCCGCGCAAGCGCCGCGACAAGGTGCTCAAAAACCTCTGGTGCGATATCAGCCCGCTGGAACGCCTTGCCCTGCGCGGCTTCGGCGACGGCGAAATCCCCGAGATGGAGCGGGCGCTGGAGCGCCGCGCCGCCGGTCAGCTTCTGTGCTGAGTGCTCAGCGCCAGTCGAAGAACCCTTCGCCCGCCTGAGACAGCAGATCGCGTGCGAGGTGTTCGCCCATCGCGGCGCCCTCGTCGATATTGCCCCAGCGCTCGCCCGCGAGCGCCTCGGAGCCGTCGGGACGCAGGATCTGACCGCGCAGCCAGAGCCGGTCGCCCTCGATCAGCGCAAGCCCCGCAATCGGCGTCTCGCAAGAGCCGTCCAGTGTCGCGAGGAAGGCGCGTTCCGCCAGCAGGCGCTGCTCGGTCACCAGATCATGGATCGGAGCAAGAAGCGCCTCGGCGCGGGCATCGGCCATCCGGCGTTCGATCCCGATCGCGCCTTGCGCGACAGCCGGCAGCATCTCCTCGGGGGCGATGGGCCCGCGCGCCGAGTCCTCCATCCCCAGACGACGCAGCCCCGCATAGGCGAGGAAGCTCGCCGCCGCGACGCCGTCCGCCAGCTTCTTCAGCCGGGTCTGCACATTGCCGCGGAACTCGACCAGTTTCAGATCCGGGCGCACATGGGCAAGCTGCGCCCGGCGACGCAGGCTCGACGTGCCGACCGTCGCCCCTTCGGGCAGGGCCATGATCGAGTCGTATTCCAGACTGACGAAGGCATCGCGCACGTCCTCGCGCGGCAGGTAGCAATCGAGCACCAGCCCCTCGGGCTGCTCGGTCGGCATGTCCTTCATCGAATGCACGGCGATATCGATGCGGCCATCGACCATGGCCTCTTCGATTTCCTTCGTGAACAGGCCCTTGTTGCCGATCTCCTTGAGCGGCTTGTCCGCCGCGATCATCGCCCGGTCGTCGCCCGTGGTCTTGATCACCACGACTTCGAAAGCGTCTTCGGGCAGACCATGCGCGGCCATCAGCCGGTCACGGGTCTCATAGGCCTGCGCCAGCGCCAGCGGCGAGCCGCGGGTGCCGATCTTGAGCGGGGATTTCGCATCGGGCATCTGTGTCATGGCTCCGGAATATCCGCGACAGATGGACCTTGCAAGAAGCCCTGCGCTTGACATGACGCCACAGGTCGCGTCGAAGGGGTGCAAAGAGGAGGCGCGAGAATGACCGACAAGACGATCCTGCGAGCTTTGAAAGGCGAAGTGCTGCCGACCCCTCCGGTCTGGATGATGCGGCAGGCGGGGCGCTACCTGCCGGAATATCGCGCGACGCGGGCGAAGGCGGGCGACTTCCTGTCGCTGTGCTACAATCCCGAACTGGCCGCCGAAGTGACGCTGCAGCCGATCCGCCGCTACGGCTTCGACGCGGCGATCCTGTTCGCCGACATTCTGCTGCTGCCGCAGGCTCTGGGGGCCGATCTGTGGTTCGTCACCGGCGAGGGTCCGCGCCTCTCGACCATCACCGGGGCAGAGGGTTTCGCCAAGCTCAAGACCAAGGACGATATCCACGAGACGCTCAACCCGGTCTACGAGACCGTCTCGATCCTCTCGGAAGAACTGCCGAAAGAAACGACGCTGATCGGTTTCGCCGGCGCGCCCTGGACCGTCGCGACCTATATGATCGCAGGCCGCGGCACGAAGGATCAGGGCCCGGCCCATGCGCTGAAGGCCGAAGATCGCGAGACTTTCGTGAAGATCATCGACCTGCTGACCGTCTCGACCATCGAATACCTGTCGAAACAGGTCGAGGCCGGGGCCGAGGTCGTGAAAATCTTCGACAGCTGGGCGGGCTCGCTCAAAGGGCAGGATTTCGAGGATTTCGCCGTCGAACCTGCCCGCAAGATCATCGCCGAGATGAAAGCGCGCTTCCCGGGCCTGCCGGTCATCGCCTTCCCGCGCGAGGCGGGCGAGGGCTATATCGGCTTTCATCAGAAGACCGGCGCCGATTGCGTCGCGCTCGACAATTCGATCACGCCGGAATGGGGCGCCGAGCATGTGCAGGTGTCCGGCTGCGTGCAGGGCAACCTCGCATCCTCGCATATGGTCACCGGCG
Source organism: Thioclava sp. UBA3469 (assembly GCF_002378135.1). Lineage (NCBI taxonomy): Bacteria > Pseudomonadati > Pseudomonadota > Alphaproteobacteria > Rhodobacterales > Paracoccaceae > Thioclava > Thioclava sp. UBA3469. Next base: position 5,681 of record NZ_DFRG01000003.1, on the reverse strand, counting down.
GTCAGGCGCTGATCGACGAGACGCGCCACGTGGTGCAGGCCTTCAGCAAGGGTCCGCATATCTTCAATCTCGGCCACGGGATTACCCCCGATGCCGATCCGGAGAATGTGGCTCTGATGGTCGAGACGATCCGCAACGGCTGACGCGCGGTTTCGACCGAGAGCACGCGCGTCCGAGCCTTCGGGCGCGCAACCATCTCTTCCTCTTGGCGAAAATATCCCGGGGTGAATTCGCGCAAGCGAAGAGGGGCAGCGCCCCTCCAACCTTGGACCTATGCGCGCCTTAGCCGATCAATACCACTTCGCGATTGGCGGTAGGCTCATCAGAACCGCATCCGCGTTATGCCCGGTCTCGAGCCCGAATTTCGTGCCCCGGTCATAGACGAGGTTATATTCCGCATAGAGCCCGCGATGGCGCAGCTGGGCCTCGCGCTCCTCCTCGGACCAATCCTGCACCCGGCGCTTCTCGATCAGCGGTTGGAAGGCGGGCAGGAAGCCCGCGCCCACCGATTGGGTGAAGGCGAAATCATCCTCCCACTCACCGGTGTTCAGATCGTCGTAGAAGATGCCGCCGACGCCGCGCGCCCGGCCACGGTGGGGGATGAAGAAATACTCGTCCGCCCAGGCTTTGAAATGGTCGTAATAGGTCTTGTCATGGGCGTCGCAGGCGGCCTGCATCTCGGCGTGGAAATGCGCGGTGTCCTCGTCATATTCAAGACACGGATTGAGGTCCGCACCGCCGCCGAACCACCACGCGCCGGGCGTCCAGAACATGCGGGTGTTCATGTGGACGGCGGGGCAATGCGGGTTCTGCATATGGGCGACGAGGCTGATCCCCGAGGCCCAGAAGCGCGGGTCTTCCTCCATCCCCGGCACGCCGCGCGCGGCCATCGCCTTTTGCGCGCGGGGCGCCAGTTCGCCCCAGACGGTGGAGATGTTGACGCCGACCTTCTCGAAGACGCGCCCGCCACGCATCACGCTCATCTTGCCGCCGCCATGATCCTCGCCGTTCGGCCCCTTGCGCTCGGTGGGCGTCACCTCGAACCGGCCCGGCGCCTGATCGGAAAGCGGGCCTTGCGCATGGCTGTCCTCCAGCCCCTCGAATGCCGCGACGATCCGGTCGCGCAGGTCGGAAAACCACTCGCTCGCGCGGGCCTTGCGGGCGTCGAAATCCTCAACCGTGTCAGTCATGCGTAGGGCCTCCCAAATCTCTGGCGTGATCCTTAGCAGGCGCGGGCGGGTGCGGGAAGGGCGCGATTGATCGCGCGATTGATCGGGGGCACGCGCGGGCGTAGGCTGAGCGCGAAGGAGACTGCCCATGCGCCACGCCCTCATGCTGATCCCGCTCGTCCTGCTCGCCGCTTGTGGCACCCCGCAGGAACGCTGCATCCGCCAATCCACGGCCGAATTGCGGCGCGTCACCGATCTGGTGAGCGAGGTGCAGGGCAATCTCGCGCGCGGCTACGCGTGGCAGAGCTACGAGACCACCTCGAGCCGGTGGGAAATCTGCGGCTACGACACGATCACCAAGGGCGACAAGGTGATCCAGAAGCCGCGCATGTGCCTCGAGGATTACACGGTGACGCGCCAGCGCCCGATCCCGATCGATCCGGCCGCCGAGAAACGCAAGCTCGAGGCGCTGCTTAAGCGGCAGGCGGAGCTGTCGAAGGCCGCCGAGGCGCAGATCGCGGCCTGCAAGGCGGCCTATCCCGAAGAGGAGAGCTGAGCGCTCAGCTCCCCTGTTTCACCTTCGCCAGAAGCTCCAGCACCTTCGGCCCCAGAGCAGAGACCACTTTCTTCACCCCTTCGGGCGAGGGGTGGATATTGTCGGGCTGCATCAGGTCGGTCTTGGCGCGCTCCTCGATCGGGGTCTCCGTGATCGGGGCAAGCAGGTTGGGCACCAGAACGGCACCGTATTTCTGCGCCAGATCGGGATAGATCGCGTCGAAATCCTGCTGGTATTTCGGCCCGAAATTCCCCGGTGCGGGCAGCCCTGCCAGCAGCGCCGGAATGCCCTTCGCCTGAAGTTTCGCCAGAATGCCATCGAGGTTCGCCCGCGCCTGTTCGGGCGGCAGCCCGCGCAGCAGGTCATTGCCGCCCAAGGCCACGATCACCGCGTCGGGCTGAGGCGTCAGCAGCCAGTCGATCCGCGACAGCCCGCCAGCCGTGGTGTCGCCCGAGACGCCGCCATTGATCACCTTCACATCCTGCCCATGATCCTGCAGCCATCCCTGCAGCTGCGGCACCAGCCCGTCCGCCGGATTATCGAGCCCATAGCCTTGGGTCAGCGAGTCCCCCAATGCGAGGATCGACACCTCCGCCATTGCGGGCCCGGCCCCCAGCGCCAGCCCCGCGGCGATAAAACCCGCAGCGATCCGCTTGCGTATCCCCATCCGCGGCCCATATCCCTTTGAAGCAAAAGAAAGACGGCGCATGAGTGACACGATCCTTGAGTTGAAAGACGCGCGGCTTGCGCTCGATGGCAATACCGGGCCGGTCGAGATCCTCAACGGGATCGACCTGAGCATCGCGAAAGGGGAAAGCGTCGGGCTCACGGGGCCGTCTGGATCGGGCAAATCGTCGCTCCTCATGCTGATGGGCGGGCTCGAACGCGCCACCTCCGGGTCTGTCACCGCTTTGGGCCATGATCTCTCGAAGCTGTCCGAGGATGCACTGGCGCGGTTTCGTCGGGGTAATATGGGGGTGGTTTTCCAAAGCTTCCACCTCATCCCGACGATGACGGCGCTGGAAAACGTCGCGATGCCGCTTGAGATCGCAGGCGTGGAGCGCCCGTTCGAGCGCGCCGCGGCAGAGCTGGACGCCGTCGGACTGGCGCACAGGCTCGAGCATTATCCCAGCCAGATGTCGGGCGGCGAGCAGCAGCGCGTGGCACTGGCCCGCGCGGTTGCACCGCGGCCTGCCATCCTTTTGGCGGATGAACCCACCGGCAATCTCGACAGCGCAACGGGCGAGACGATCATCGAGATGCTGTTCGACCTTCAGGAAAAGCACGGCGCGACGCTGGTGCTGGTGACACACGCGCCCGAACTGGCGGCGCGCTGCGACCGGATCGTGGAGCTGCGCGACGGCGAAGTCGTGGGCGATCACATCGCAACGGGCGCGCCCGCATGAGCCTCGCGCTCTCCATCGCCCGGCGCGAGCTGCGCGGCGGCATTCGCGGCTTCTGGGTGATGCTGCTCTGCCTGATGCTGGGCGTGGCGGCGATCGCCTCGGTCGGTCTGGTGCGCTCGGCCATCGAGCGCGCGCTGTCGGATCAGGGCGCGGTGCTGCTGGGCGGCGACGCGCAATACGAATTTACCTATCGCCGTGCAAAGCCCGAGGAACTGCAATGGATCACCGACCGCGCCACCGCGGTCTCCGAGGTGATCGACTTCCGCTCGATGCTGTCGACCGGCACCGATCCCGCCGACCGCGCGCTGACGCAGGTGAAGGCGGTGGACGGGGCCTATCCGCTGACCGGAAAGCTGCAGCTTGATCCGCCCGTCGCCTCCGATGCGCTGAAGGGGCAGGGCGGTGTGCCGGGGATCTTCCTCGATCCGATCCTCGCCGATCGGCTGGGCCTGAGCCCCGGTGACCGGGTGCAGCTGGGCGGGCAGGATTTCGTGATGATGGCGCGGATCGTGCGCGAGCCGGATTCGACCGGTACCGGGATGGGGCTTGGTCCGCATTCCATCGTCTCGCTGTCGGCGATCGAGAAGACGCCGCTTCTCTCGCCGGGTTCACTCTTCGAGACCGAATACCGCGCGACGCTACCGCCCGATACCGACCTCGCCACCCTGAAACAGCAGGCAGAGACCCGGTTCGACGGTGCAGGCATGCGCTGGTCCGACCGCCGCCGCGCCGCGCCGGGGGCGGAGCGTTTCGTGCAGCGGCTGGGCTCTTTCCTCGTGCTGGTGGGGCTGGCAGGGTTGGCCGTGGGCGGGGTCGGCATCTCCGCCACCGTCGCTGCGTGGATCGAGCGCAAAGCGCCCACGATCGCCACCCTGCGCGCGCTCGGTGCCACCGGCAGCACCATCCGCGCGGCGTTTCTGCTACAGCTCGCAGCCCTCGGCCTTGCGGGCATTCTCGCGGGGCTGGTCCTTGGCGCCGGTCTCGTCCTCGGCGCCTCCGGTCTGATCGAACGCTCGCTCCCGCTGCCGGTCGAGATCGGCCTCGATCCCGGCCCGCTGGGCGAGGCCGCGCTTTACGGTGCATTGGTCGCGATGCTGTTTGCCCTCTGGCCGCTCTCGCGCATGTCGAAGATGCGCGCGGCGACGCTTTACCGCGACACCGGCGCAGGCCGCCGCCTGCCGGGCTGGCCCACGCTTCTGCTGACGGCGGCGCTTCTGACGATCATCGTCACCGTCTCGGCGTGGTTCTCGGGCCTCTGGACGCTGACGCTGGCGAGCCTCGGCGGCATCGCCGTGGCGCTCCTGATCCTGACGCTCGCGGCGAGCCTGATCCGCTGGCTGGCGCGCCGCGCCCAGCATAGCGCCCGGGGCCGCCCCGTGCTGCGCGCAGCCCTTGCCGCGATTGGCGGGCCGCGTTCCGAAGCGCGCTCGGTCATCCTGTCGCTGGGCCTCGGCCTCTCGGTTCTGGCGGCCGTGGGGCAGGTCGATAGCGGCTTGCGCGGGGCGATCGACCGCGATCTGCCGAAGGTCGCGCCGGCCTATTTCGTGATCGACATCCAGCCCGACCAGATCCAGCCCTTCACCGATCTGCTGACGGATATGCCCGAGGTCACCAAGGTCGAAAGCGTGCCGATGCTGCGCGGCGTGATCACCAAGATCAACGGCGAGGACGCGCGCAAGACGCATGGCGAGCATTGGGTGCTGCGCGGCGATCGCGGCGTGACCTATGCCGAGACCCCGCGCGAGAAGATCACTGCGGGCAAATGGTGGCCGAAGGATTATAGCGGCCCGCCGCTGGCCAGCTTCTCGGCCAAGGAGGCGCAGGAGATTGGCCTGAAGCTCGGCGATACGATCACGGTGAACATTCTCGGGCGCGACATCACCGCGAAGGTAACCTCGTTCCGCGACGTGGATTTCTCGACCGGCGGGATCGCCTTCGTCCTGACCCTCGATCCGGCGGCTTTGCGCGGCGCGCCGCATACATGGCTCGCCACGATCTACGCGCCGCCAAGCGCCGAGGCGCAGGTGATGCGCGATCTGGCGGAGCGTTTCCCGAATATCACCGCGATCCGGGTGCGCGACGCCCTGCAGCGCGTGACCGATGCGCTCTCGGCCATCGCACGGGCGACCTCGCTGGCGGCGGGCGTGACGCTGCTCACCGGCTTCGTTGTGCTGATCGGCGCGGCGGCGGCGGGCGAGCGGGAACGCGCCTGGGAGGCGGCGATGCTCAAGACACTCGGCGCCACGCGCGGGGCGATCCTTGCGAGCTTCGCGCTGCGTTCGGCACTGATGGGCGCGGCTGCGGGGTTGGTCGCGATCCTGTTTGGCGGGCTCGCGGGCTGGGCCGTGGTCGATCTGGTGATGGGGGCGGAGTTCCATTTCGCGCCGCTCCCCGCGCTCCTGATCGTCGCGGGCGGCGTTATCGCGACGCTGCTGGCCGGTCTGGTCTTCGCGCTGCGTCCCTTGGCGGCGCGGCCTGCCGGGGTGTTGCGCGCGCCTGAGTGAGGGCGGCTTTGCGTTGAAAAGTCGGATGCCTCCGGCGGGGATATTT
>NZ_DFRG01000123.1:1913-2884 GCF_002378135.1 Thioclava sp. UBA3469 | reverse complement strand
GGCGTGGCCGGTGCCGAGCTGTTCTTCCTGCAGCACGATCTGCGCCTCGGGATCGACCTTCGCGACGGCTTTCTTCACCTTGTCGGCACCGTGGCCCGCGACCACGATCACGGTCTCGGGTTCGAGGGCACGTCCGGCGGCCAGCGCATGCGCCACCAGCGGCGCGCGGCCCACCTGATGCAGCACCTTCGGCAAGTCGGATTTCATGCGGGTGCCCTGTCCCGCCGCGAGGGTGATCAATGCAATCGCCATTAGAAACCTTTTCTTCTGCTCGGCCCCGTTTTAACCATTGGCTTGCTTGCCGCAAGTGGTGCGTCTTCACGCTTCCTTTCGCGGTGTTACGGAAGGAGCAAAAGGCAATGCGCACAGTGGTTTTCGACCTCGACGGGACCTTGGCGGATACCTCCGCCGACCTGATCGCAGCGGCAAATTCCTGCTTTACGGCGCGCGGCCATGCGCCGCTTCTCGATCCGGCGGGGGACGCGCTGACCGCCTTCCATGGTGGCCGTGCGATGCTCAAGGCCGGCTATGGGCGGCTGGGGCTGCCGGAGGCGGAGATCGCCGAGCTGGTCGAGGCCGATTATCACCCGCTGCTTGCGCATTACGGCGAGAATATCGACCGCCATACGCGGCTTTATCCCGGCGCTGAGGAAGCTGTGAAAACGCTGCGCGATCAGGGCTTTGCGACGGCTGTCTGCACCAACAAGCCCGAAGGTCTCGCGCGTGATCTGATCGACCGGCTCGGGATCGCCGCGCTTTTTGACGCGCTGATCGGCGCCGATACGCTGCCGCTGCGCAAACCTTCGCCCGATCCCTATCTCGCGGCGGTCGAGCGGGCCGGCGGCAAGCTGGAAGCCTCGCTGCTGGTGGGCGACACCAATACAGATCGCGAGACCGCCCGCGCGGTCGGCGTCCCCTGTGTTCTGGTGACTTTCGGACCAGAGGGGCGCGGCATCGAACGGCTCCCCCCC
>NZ_DFRG01000123.1:0-1598 GCF_002378135.1 Thioclava sp. UBA3469 | reverse complement strand
CCCCGAGGCGCTGCTCGATCATTTCGACGATCTGCCCGCGCTGGCCGCGCGGATGCTCGGGTGAGCGCCTCGGCGGGGCCGTGCCGCCCCGAACCACCCCTCAGACGCGGCCGCCGACGGCCATGACCGCAGCCCCCATCGGTCCTTCGCGCTTTCACGCCACCGCCTTCGTTCTGATCGCGGTGTTCCTCGACATGGTGGGGTTCGGCCTGATCATCCCGGTGCTGCCCTCGCTGATCGCGGATGTCGGCCACGTCGATCTGGCGCAGGCGAGCCGGATCGGCGGCTGGATGTTCGCGGCCTTCAGTCTCGCCCAGTTCCTGTTCGCGCCGCTGATGGGCAACCTCTCGGACCGGTTCGGACGGCGCCCGCTTTTGCTGCTCGCGATCGGGGGCTTGGGCGTCGATTACCTGTTTCACGCCTTCGCGCCGACGCTGCTCTGGCTCTTCGTGGGCCGGATCGTCGCGGGCATCTGCGGCGCGTCCTACGTCATCGCGAACGCCTATCTCGCCGACATCACCCCACCGGCCGAGCGTGCCCGCGCCTTCGGTCTGATCGGCGCGGCCTTCGGCTTCGGCTTCATCGCAGGGCCCGCGCTTGGCGGGTTTCTCGGCGAGCTTGGCCCCCGCATTCCCTTCTTCGTGGCTGCTGCACTCTCGGGGCTGAACCTGATCTACGGGCTGATCGTGCTGCCCGAAAGCCTGCCCCAGGGCCTGCGCCGTCCGGTGAACTGGCGCGCTTGCAACCCGCTGGGAACGTTGAAAGTCTTCGCGCGGTATCCGGGCGTGCTGCCAATGGGCACCGCCCTTGGCGTCTATCTGTTCGCCTCCGCCGTCTATCCCGCGATCTGGCCCTATTGGGGGATGGCGAAATTCGGCTGGTCCGAGGGGACGGTGGGGCTGACGCTTGCAGGCTATGGCGTTGTCGCGGCGATCTTTCAGGGCGGGCTGGCCGGTCCGCTCGCGTCTCGTTTGGGCGAGGCGAGGGTGGTGGTGATCGGGCTGATTGTCGGGATCGGCATGACCATCGCACTGGGTCTGTCGACCTCGCTTGCAATGGTCCTGATCGTCCTCTTGATCACCGGGATCGAGGGGCTGGTGCATCCGATGATCGCCTCGCTGATGTCCAACGCGGTGCCCGAGGATGCGCAGGGCGCGCTGCAGGGTGGCATATCCGCGCTGATGAACCTCGCAATGCTGGCGGGCACCTTGTTCTTCACCCAAGTCTTCGGGATATTCCTCGCCGAGAACGCTCCGATCCGCACGCCGGACATGGCCTTTTACGTGGCCTCCGTGATCCTGTTGGCGGCATTGGCGCTGTTTATCCGTGCAAGAAAGGTCTGAGCGATGTCCGAGGTCTTCAAAGGCAATTTCACCCAGCAGGAGCCGATCCCCGAAGACGCGATCGAACGCGCCGTCGAGGTGATGCGCTCGGGTCGCCTGCATCGCTACAACACGCTGCCCGGAGAGCCGGGCGAAGTGGCGCTGCTGGAGGAGGAATTCGCTGGATTGACCGGTGCGCCTTATTGCCTTGCGGTGGCCTCGGGTGGCTATGCCTTGGGCTGCGCGCTGCGCGCCGTGGGCGTGGGGCCGGGCGAT
>NZ_DFRG01000036.1:0-9378 GCF_002378135.1 Thioclava sp. UBA3469 | reverse complement strand
ACTTCCGCGTCTGGCGCGACAACCCCGGAGCAGGCGCGCGCGGCTGATTCCCCTTGCGGAATCTGCAATACAGGCTTATATCGCCATCAACAGCGGTGCGCCGGGGTCCAAACCTGACGCCCACCGGAAACGTGTGACGGGCCGCAACGGCCCGTTTTTTGTTTTTGTAGGATCGGAAAGAGAGACATGACCGACCTGATCGCCAAGACCGCCATCGACCGGCGTCTGGCCGAGATCGTGACCCCCGTGATCGAGGGGCTGGGCTTCGAGCTCGTGCGGCTGCGGCTGCAGGGCGGCAAGACGGCCACGCTTCAGATCATGGCTGACCGTCCCGATGGCGGTATCGTCGTGGACGATTGCGCCGCGATCTCGACCGCCGTGTCCGCGGCCCTCGACGTGGAAGACCCGATCGAGGACAAATATACGCTCGAAGTGTCGTCGCCCGGCATCGACCGTCCGCTGACTCGCTTTAAGGATTTCGACATCTGGGAAGGCTACGAGGCGAAGATCGAGACCTCCGAGCAGATCGACGGGCGCAAGCGCTTCAAGGGTATCCTGCGCGGCACCGAAGGGTCGGAAGTCCTGATCGAGCTGGACGAGAACGGCGAAGACGTCGTGATCGGCCTCCAGTTCGACTGGCTCGCGGATGCGAAGCTGGTGCTGACCGATGAGCTGATCGACGAGATGCTGCGCCAGAAGAAGGCGACCGAAAGCGTCGACGAAGCTGAATTTGACGAGATTGACGATTCCCCCGAGGAGGAGAACTGAGATGGCCATCACGGCAGCCAACCAGCTTGAGCTTCTGCAGACCGCCGAGGCGGTGGCGCGCGAAAAGATGATCGACCCGGATCTGGTGATCCAAGCGATGGAAGAGAGCCTCGCGCGCGCAGCGAAGTCGCGTTACGGCGCGGAGATGGACATCCGTGTCTCGATCGACCGCAAGACCGGCAAGGCGACCTTCACCCGTGTCCGCACCGTCGTCGAAGACGAGGAGCTGGAGAACTATCAGGCCGAGCTGACCGTCGAGCAGGCGAAGCAGTATCTCGAAAACCCCTCGGTCGGCGACCAGATCGTCGACGAGGTGCCGCCGGTCGATCTGGGCCGCATCGCCGCGCAATCGGCCAAGCAGGTCATCCTGCAGAAGGTCCGCGAAGCCGAGCGTGATCGCCAGTACGAAGAGTTCAAGGACCGCGTCGGCACGATCATCAACGGCACCGTCAAGCGCGAGGAATACGGCAACATCATCGTCGATGTGGGCCGTGGCGAAGCGATCCTGCGCCGCAACGAGAAGATCGGCCGCGAGAGCTATCGCCCGAACGACCGCATCCGCGCCTATGTGAAAGACGTACGCCGCGAGACCCGTGGCCCGCAGATCTTCCTCAGCCGCACTGCGCCGGAATTCATGGCCGAGCTGTTCAAGATGGAAGTGCCGGAAATCTACGACGGCATCATCGAGATCAAGGCCGTGGCCCGCGATCCCGGTTCGCGCGCGAAGATCGGCGTCATCTCCTATGACAACTCGATCGACCCGGTCGGCGCCTGTGTCGGTATGCGCGGTTCGCGCGTGCAGGCCGTCGTCGGCGAGCTTCAGGGCGAGAAGATCGACATCATCCCGTGGAACGAAGATCAGGCGACCTTCCTCGTGAACGCGCTGCAGCCGGCCGAAGTGTCGAAAGTGGTGATCGACGAGGAAGCGCAGAAGATCGAAGTCGTGGTCCCCGACGAGCAACTGTCGCTCGCCATCGGCCGTCGCGGTCAGAACGTGCGTCTGGCTTCGCAGCTGACCGGTCTCGACATCGACATCCTGACCGAGGCCGAGGAATCGGCGCGTCGTCAGGCCGAATTCGCCGAGCGCACCAAGCTGTTCGTCGACGCGCTGGACCTCGACGAGTTCTTCGCGCAACTGCTCGTGGCCGAGGGCTTTACCTCGCTCGAGGAAGTGGCCTATGTCGACATGGACGAGCTGCTGTCGATCGAAGGCGTGGACGAGGACACCGCAGGCGAACTGCAGGCCCGTGCCCGCGACGTGATCGAAGAGCAGAACCGCAAGGCGCTGGAAGCGGCGAAGGAAATGGGCGTCGAGCAGTCGCTGTTCGACTTCGAAGGCCTGACCCCGCAGATGATCGAGGCGCTCGCGAAAGATGACGTCAAGACGCTGGAAGATTTCGCGACCTGCGCCGACTGGGAACTGGCCGGTGGCTGGACCACGGTCGACGGTCAGCGCGTGAAGGATGACGGTCTGCTCGAGAAATTCGACGTGAGCCTCGAAGAGGCACAGAACCTGATCATGACCGCGCGTATTCAGCTGGGCTGGGTCGACCCGTCCGAGCTGGAAAGCGACGCGGAAGACGAAGGCGAAGAGGAAACCGAGGCGTAAGCCTCGGTCCCGACCGGAGAGGAGCTTAGATGAGTCGCGGCGGAAAGCCGAAAACCAACGACGACCCCGAACGGCGCTGCATCGTTACCGGCGATGTTCAGCCGAAGGCGGGGCTTGTCCGCTTCGTGCTCGGACCCGATGGGATGATCTATCCGGACGTGGCAGGCAAGCTGCCCGGCCGCGGAATCTGGGTCACCTCCGAACGCGGCGTCATCGAGACGGCGATGAAAAAGGGATTGTTTGCTCGCGCAGCGAAGCAGGCGGCCAAAACCCCGGAAAATCTGGTGGAATTGGTGGAACTGGCCCTTGCCTCTCGCGTTGTGGAGCTTATTTCTCTGGAGCGGAAGGCCGGCAAAGCGGTTGTCGGCTTCGAAAAGGTCAAGGGCTGGCTGGCCGAGGGGCGCGCGAAAGTGCTGCTACAGGCAAGCGACGGCTCGGACAGGGGCAAGGGCAAGCTGTGGACGCCCGAAGGCGGGCGCTGGTTCGGCTGCCTCACCTCTCAGGAATTGGGTTTGGCATTCGGCCGCGATCGTGCGATACACGGCGCGCTTGCAGCCGGTGGCCTCACCCGGCGCGTAATTGAAGACGCATCGAGGCTTGCGGGCGTACGCAAGCAGGACGGCGGCAAGACCGCCATGAAGGATACGAAGACGGCATGAGCGATACGGACGGCAAAAAGACTCTCGGACTGGGCGGCGGGCGCCCCGGGCAGGTGAAGCAAAGCTTCTCGCACGGGCGCACCAAGAACGTCGTGGTCGAGACGAAAGGCAAGAAGCGGGTGCTGAACAAACCGGCGGCAGGCGCTGGTAAGGGAGGGGGTAACAAAACTTCCCTTGGCGATCCGTCGAAGCGCCCCGCCGGGATTTCCGACGCCGAGATGGAGCGTCGCCTGAAGGCGCTTCAGGCCGCGAAGGCGCGTGAGGTCGAAGAGGCCGCCGCCCGCGAGGCCGAGGAAAAAGCCCGCGAAGAAGAACGTGAGCGTCGTCGCGCCGAGGCTGAGGCCAAGGAACGCGAGGAGCGTGAACGCGAAGCGGCCCTGAAGGCCAAGGCTGAAGAAGACGAGCGCAAGAAGCGCGAGGCCGAACTTCGCGACAAGAAGAAAGAAGAGATCCGCAAGGGCGGACCGAAGAAAGACACTCCGGTCGATCAGGCTGCCGTGGAGGTTGCTGCCGCCCGCGCCGAGACCAAGGGTGTGTCCGCTTCGGGTCCGCGCAAGACGGATCGTGAGCGTGACACGCGCAACGATCGCAACAACAAGGGCAATGACCGCGGCAACCGCCGTTCGGGCAAGCTCTCGCTGAGCGATGCGCTCTCGGGTGGCGAAGGCCGCCAGCGCTCGCTTGCTGCGATGAAGCGGAAGCAGGAAAAAGCGCGCCAGAAGGCGATGGGCGGCTCGCAGCGTGCTGAAAAGCAGTCGCGCGAAGTGCAGCTTCCCGAGACGATCATCGTGTCGGAACTCGCCAACCGTATGGCAGAGCGCGCAGCCGACGTGGTCAAAACGCTCATGAAGATGGGCATGATGGTCACCGCGAACCAGACGCTCGACGCCGATACCGCGGAACTCGTGATCGAGGAATTCGGCCACCGGTCCGTGCGCGTCTCGGATGCGGATGTCGAACAGGTCATCGATCAGGTCGACGACAAGGAAGAAGATCTTCAGCCGCGTCCGCCGATCGTCACGATCATGGGCCACGTCGACCACGGCAAGACCTCGCTGCTCGACGCGATCCGCAAGGCGAACGTCGTCTCCGGCGAGGCTGGCGGGATCACGCAGCACATCGGCGCCTATCAGGTGCAGACCGAGAGCGGCGCGACCCTGTCCTTCCTGGACACGCCCGGCCACGCGGCCTTTACCTCGATGCGTGCACGCGGTGCCAATGTCACCGATATCGTGGTGCTCGTGGTGGCAGCCGATGACTCGGTGATGCCGCAGACCATCGAAGCGATCAATCACTCGAAGGCCGCTGGCGTTCCGATGATCGTTGCGATCAACAAATGCGACAAGCCCGATGCGGATGCCCAGAAGGTCCGCACCCAGCTTCTGCAGCACGAAGTCGTCGTCGAAGAGATGTCGGGTGACGTGCAGGACGTGGAAGTGTCGGCCAAGACCGGCAAGGGTCTCGACCAGCTGCTCGAAGCCATCGCGCTTCAGGCCGAACTGCTCGAACTCAAGGCGAACCCCGATCGCGCCGCGCAAGGTGCTGTGATCGAAGCCAAGCTCGACGTGGGCCGTGGCCCGGTCGCGACGGTTCTGGTGCAGAACGGCACGCTGCGCAAAGGCGACATCTTCGTCGTCGGCGAGCAGTGGGGTAAGGTCCGCGCGCTGATCAACGACAAGGGCGACCGCGTCGATGAGGCCGGTCCGTCGGTTCCGGTCGAGGTGCTCGGCATCAACGGCACGCCCGAGGCTGGCGACGTTCTCAACGTCGTCGAGACCGAGGCGCAGGCCCGCGAGATCGCCGAATACCGCGAGCAGGCCGCGAAGGACAAACGCGCCGCTGCCGGTGCCGCGACGACGCTGGAACAGCTGATGGCGAAAGCCAAGGCCGACGAAAGCGTCACCGAACTGCCCGTGCTGGTGAAGGCCGACGTGCAGGGCTCGGCGGAAGCGATCGTTCAAGCGCTCGAGAAGGTCGGCAACGAAGAGGTGCGCGTGCGCGTGCTGCATTCGGGCGTCGGTGCGATCACCGAATCCGACATCACGCTGGCCGAGGCGTCCAACGCACCGGTCATCGGCTTCAACGTTCGTGCCAATGCGCCTGCGCGCAACGCTGCGAACCAGAAGGGCGTCGAGATCCGCTACTACTCGATCATCTACGATCTGGTGGACGACATCAAAGCCGCCGCTTCGGGCCTCCTGTCGGCCGAGATCCGCGAGCACTTCATCGGCTACGCCGAGATCAAGGAAGTCTTCAAGGTCACCGGCGTCGGCAAGGTCGCGGGTTGTATCGTCACCGAGGGCGTGGCCCGTCGTTCGGCTGGTGTCCGCCTGCTGCGCGACAACGTGGTGATCCACGAAGGCACGCTGAAGACGCTCAAGCGCTTCAAGGACGAGGTCAAGGAAGTGCCCTCCGGTCAGGAATGCGGCATGGCCTTCGAGAGATACGACGATATCCGCCCCGGCGATGTCATCGAGATCTTCGAGCGCGAAGAGGTCGAGCGGACGCTCTGATCCTTCGGGACCGAGTTACGAATATAAAAACGGGGGCCTTCGGGCCCCCGTTTTGCATCTGTGGCTGTCGTCCGGCTGCGTCAGCGATTGACGGGATGCCCGGCAAAGAGCGCATCGCCGACACGCACGAGAATGCGCCCGCAATCCAGCGTCCGTTCGTAAACTCCCTGAACGAAGACGCTGCTGCCGATCTGAATGGTTCTGAGCATGAGGTTCCTCCCTTGAGCGCTCATTAGAAGCGCAAGGCGTTAAGGAACGGCAAATGTAAACGGGGATCCCTCCGCGTTAGTGGCGAGAGCTGGGAGAAAAGGTCACGAAGGTTAATCGCGCGGTAACCCCCGGTCAGAGACTAACCCCAGTCAGAGCCAATCGCGCAGGATCGGGATCAGGGGGATATCCGCCGGCGGCATCTCGTAGTCGCGCAGATCACGCGCCCGCGCCCAGGCGAGGGTCTGCCCCTCTTGCGGGCTGACGATCCCCTCCCACTTACGGCAGGCGAACAGCGGCATCAGCAGGTGGAAGTCGTCATAGGCGTGGCTGGCGAAGGTCAGAGGCGCGAGGCAGCTTTGGTGGGTCTGAATGCCCAGCTCCTCGTCCAGCTCGCGGATCAGCGCGGCCTCGGGCGTCTCGCCCGCCTCTACCTTGCCGCCGGGAAACTCCCACAGACCTGCCATCGACTTGCCCTCGGGGCGCTGTGCCAGAAGCACGCGCCCGTCGGCGTCGATCAGGGCGACGGCGGATACCAGAACCATCTTCACGAACGATAATCCGCGTTAATGTCGATGTAGCGGTGGGTCAGATCGCAGGTCCAGACCGATTTCGAGGCGCGACCGAGCCCGAGATCGACGCCGATTACCAGTTCGTCATTCTTCATATAGGCGCTCGCGGCCTCCTCGGAGTAATCCGGCACGCGCCAGCCCTTCTCGGCCACGACCATATCGCCGAAGGAAATCTTGAGCTTGTCGCGATCGGCCTCGGCCCCGGACTTGCCGACAGCAGCCACCACGCGCCCCCAATTCGCGTCCTCGCCCGCAATCGCGGTCTTCACCAGCGGCGAGTTCGCGATCGACATCGCGATCTTATGCGCGTCCTCGTTCGAGCGCGCCCGCGTCACGCGGATCTCGACGAATTTGGTGGCCCCTTCGCCGTCTTTGACGACCTGATGCGCGAGATCCATCATCACCTCGCGCAGCCCGGCCTCGAACGCCTTCGCGGGCTCCGAGCGCAGATCTGCGATCTCGGCGGCATTGGATTTCCCGGTCGCCGCGACGATCAGCGCATCCGAGGTCGAGGTGTCGCTGTCCACGGTGATCGCGTTGAACGTATCCTCCACCTGCCGCGAGAGCATCTTCTGCAGCCGCGCAGGCGTGATTTTCGCATCGGTGAAGATATAGACCAGCATCGTCGCCATATTCGGCGCGATCATCCCCGAGCCCTTCGCGATCCCGGCGATCTTGATCTTGCCGCCTTCGCCCTGGACTTCGGCAAAAGCGCCTTTGGGATAGGTGTCGGTCGTCATGATCGCGCGCGCGGCATCCTCGATCCCGGCAGGGGAGAGGCGCTGCGTCAGCCCGTCGATCACCGCGACGATCTTGTCATGCGGAAGCGGCTCGCCAATGACACCGGTGGAGGACGAGAAGACGCGGCTGATCGGCATGTCGAGCGCCTGAGCCACCGCACCGGTGACCTTGTCGACGCTCTCCTGACCGCTTTTCCCGGTGAAGGCGTTGGCGTTGCCGGAATTGACGATGATCGCGGCGCCCGTCTCGGCAGGCGCGCGCATCGCGAGCTTTTCCTGACAGTCGAGAACGCAGGCCGCGCGGGTGGACGAGGTGGTGAACACGCCCGCGATCGAAGCGCCCGGCGCGATCCGCGCCAGCATCACATCGGTGCGTCCGGCATATTTGATCCCCGCCGCGGCGGAGGCGAATTCGACCCCCGCGATTTCCGGAAGATCGGGAAATTTCGCGGGGGCGAGCGGCGAAATCGTCACCGATTTCGCCTCTGTCTGCGCCGCAGAAGCGGCAGGGGCGGGCGCGGCGGAAAGGTCGGACTTCAGCGCCTTAACCTTGGCGCGGAGCTTCTTGACCTTGGCCTTCAGCTCCTTGGTATCCTTCAACTTTTTCTTCGCCATCGCGCCCGCCTTTTGATCGATCAGTTGCTACCCAAGATGGACTGATCTTTCAGAACGCTCGGATCAATCCCGTCGGTCATCTTGTCGATTTTGGCTTCGCCCACAACAGCCTTTACGCGTTTTTGGACAGCCTCTTGGCGAATATCGCCAACCAGCTTCTTGCGCACATCGGCCAGTTTCGGTGCGTCGACCATCTTGGTGCCGAGCAGCTTTACGACATGCCAGCCGTACTGGGTCTGGATCGGGCCGGCGACTTCGCCGTCCTTCATGCCTGCAACCTCATCCGCGAAGGGTTTGACCATCGCGTCGAGCTTGAACCAGCCCAGATCGCCGCCATTCGCCGCAGCACCGTCGGTCGAGTTCTTCTTCGCCAGTTCCGCGAAGTCGCCGCCGTTGTCGATCTCTTTCTTGATCTTTTCGGCCTCTTCCTTGGTTTTCACGATGATATGGGCCGCGTGATATTCCTTGGTCGGCTCGGCCTTGGCGTATTTCGCGTCATAGGCTTTCTGCACGGCGTCGTCGGTCACGGCCTTGTCAGCGGTGTAGTTGAGCATCGCACCCGAAAGATACGCGCGCTTCTGCACTTCGAGAGCGATCTTGTCGCGCTGGGTGATGCGCTTCTCTTCGAGTTGGGCAAGCGCAGTCTGCTGAATCAGTTGCTCCAGGACGCCTTGGAACAGCTTGTCATCGGGCAGCTGCTGGTATTGCGCGGGCAGGCCGTCGCGTACCGTTTGCATCATGCCCAGCGTGATATCCTGACCGTTCACGGTGGCGACCACGGTGTCGGCGCCCAGGTCGGTGCGCGGCTTGGCGGCGGTTTCCGATTTCGCGGCATCCGCAGCGGCGGCAGGCGCTTTCGCGTCATCGGCCTGTGCGATCCCGGCAGTCATTGCGCAGATCGCGACGCTCGCGAACAGTTTCGTCAGATTCGGCATCCTTGCCACTTCCTTTCTGCCGCGTCTTTAGGCGGCGTTGACAGTCTGGCAGCCGCCCCTTACATCGCCTAGGGCCTGTAAGAGCCATTTCGGCCTTGTTTCGCTAGCTCTTCTAGGCAAGCAAACCCTATGCGACAAGGCACAGGGAATAACGATCTGGTCAGCTACCCTCGGAGATTACATGCTCGGCATCGGAACACTCGCGAAGAAGGTCTTCGGCACGTCGAATGATCGTAAGGTGAAATCGGTGCGCCCGCTGGTGGCCAAGATCAACGCGCTGGAGGAGGAATTCGCAGCCCTCTCCGACGAACAGATCATCGAAAAGACGCGCGACTTTCAGCGTCGCGTGCAGGAAGAGGGCGAAAGCCTCGACAAGATCCTGCCCGAAGCCTTCGCCAACTGTCGCGAAGCCGCGAAACGTGCACTCGGCCTGCGGGCCTTCGACGTGCAGCTCGTCGGCGGCATCTTCCTCCATCAGGGCAACATCGCCGAGATGAAGACGGGCGAAGGGAAAACCCTCGTCGCGACCTTCCCGGCCTATCTGAACGCGCTCGCCGGCGAGGGCGTACATGTCGTCACCGTGAACGACTATCTCGCACGACGTGACGCGGAATGGATGAGCAAGGTCTATGGCGCGCTGGGTCTGACCACCGGCGTCGTCGTGCCCTTCCAGGCCGAGCCCGAGAAGAAGCAGGCCTACGCCGCCGACATCACCTATTCGACGAATAACGAGCTTGGCTTCGATTATCTGCGCGACAAC
>NZ_DFRG01000104.1:0-12612 GCF_002378135.1 Thioclava sp. UBA3469 | reverse complement strand
GCCACATCGGTCGCGGCATAGGAATTCGTCAGCACCTTGATCGTCGCGCCGGATTTGGCGATCCGCTTGAGATAGCGCACCCCCGTCCGCGTCGGCACGAGGTAGGGCGTCACCAGCACCAGTTCTTCCAGCGGTTGCCCCAAGGCGCGCACCAGATATTGCCAGAGCAGTTTGCGCCCCTGCAAAAGCCCGTGGATTTTCGACGGGTGGTCGTAGATCAGCTGCGCCTCGGCGAAGATCACCCGTGCCTTGCCCGACAGCAGCCGCGACAGCCGGTCGGGATGCTGAAGGTCGTCGGCATAGCGCTTCGCCTCGGGTTCCGAGAGGCGGACCTCTTCGGTCTTGATGATGGTCTCGGCCTCTTTCGCCTCGCAGCCGCCCAGCATCTTTTCCGCCGGGATCGCAGGGGGCGCGTTCCAATAAAGGTCGAACTGCTTGCCGATCTGCGCCAGAACCGGACCCGCGACGGCGACGTCGAGATCCATGTAGAGGCCGCTCTCGGAGAGGCTGTTAAAGTAGTCGTCGCCGATATTGCGCCCGCCGAGGATCGCCATGCGGCCATCCGCGATCATCGCCTTGTTGTGCATCCGGCGGTTCAGGCGGCGGAAATCGGACAGGTAGCCGAGGAAGCGCGCGGTGCGGATCGGGAAGGGGTTGAAGAGGCGGACGTCGACATTGGGCAACTGGTCGAGCGCGGCCAGCGTGCGGTCCATCCCCGCCGTGCCGTTATCGTCGATCAGCAGCCGGATATGGACCCCGCGCTTGGCCGCCTTGCGCAGCGCGCCGAGCATGATCGCGCCCGCCGTGTCGTTCTGCCAGATGTAATATTGCAGATCGAGCGAGACCTCCGCCGCGTCGATCAGTTCGAGCCGCGCCGCCAGCGCGTCGAGCGGATCGGCAAGCAGCTGGACCGCGCTCTTTGTCTCAATTCCCGCGAGCCGGTCCTGCAGCGCGGTTGCGAAGCGCCCGGTTTCGGGGGCGACCTGCATATGGGACTTGGGGAACGGGCCTTTGGGGCGCCGATGCGACAGCCGGGCGACGATCAGCGTCACACCGGCCAGCGCGATGAGGCCAGCGATCAGGGCGAAGCCCAGAATATGAAGCAGTTCCAGTTTCATGGCTGGCATCATGTAGGCGGTTCAAGGGTTTAGGAAAGTGGGCTTCGCGCATGAAAAAGGCCGACGTGATCGCCGGCCCTTCCAATATTCGTGATTATCGATCAGTCAGGCTGATCAGCCGATCGCCGCGGCTTTCACGTCGTCGTCGATATAGGGCACGTATTGCGCGAAGTTGTCCGAGAACATCTCCACCAGCTTCTGCGCCTGCGCATCGTAGGCCGCCGCGTCGTCCCAAGTGCGGCGCGGGTCCAGAAGCACGTCCGAGACGTTCGGGACCGAGACCGGAACCTCGAAGCCGAAATTGGGATCCTTGCGGAACTGCACGTCATGCAGCGAGCCGTCGAGCGCGGCTTTCAGCAGCGCACGGGTCGCGCGGATCGGCATCCGCGAGCCGGTGCCGAAAGCGCCGCCGGTCCAGCCGGTGTTGACCAGCCAGCAGGATGCGCCGGTGTTGCGGATCTTCTCTTGCAGCAGCTTGCCATAGACCTCGGGGCGACGCGGCATGAAGGGCGCGCCGAAGCAGGTCGAGAAGGTCGGGAGCGGTTCGACCACGCCGACCTCGGTGCCCGGGGTCTTCGAGGTGAAGCCCGACAGGAAGTGATACATCGCCTGCGCCGGGGTGAGCCGCGCGATGGGCGGCAGGACACCGAAGGCATCGCAGGTCAGCATGATCACGTTCTTGGGCTGGCCCGCCATCGCGGTATCCGAGGCGTTCGGAATGTAATGCAGCGGATAGGCGCAGCGCATGTTGTCGGTGATCGAGTTGTCGTTGAAGTCCAGCTCGAGCGTCTCCTCGTCGAACACCATGTTCTCTACCACGGTGCCGAACATCGAGCAGGTGTTGTAAATCTCCGGCTCGGCTTCTTTCGACAGGTTGATCGTCTTGGCGTAGCAGCCGCCTTCGAAGTTGAAGATGCCGTTATGCGACCAGCCATGCTCGTCATCGCCCACGAGGATGCGCGAGGGATCGGCCGAGAGCGTCGTCTTGCCGGTGCCAGAGAGGCCGAAGAAGACCGCCGCGTCGTCGGGATCGTCGATCGCGTGGTTGGCCGAGCAGTGCATCGCCATGATGCCTTCGCCGGGCAGGATGTAGTTGAGAAGGGTGAAGACGCCCTTCTTGTTCTCACCCGCATAGGCGGTGTTGCCGATCAGGATCGTCTTCTTCTCGAAGTTCAGCGCGATCACGGTTTCCGAGCGGCAGCCGTGCTTCTCGGGATCGGCCTTGAAGCTCGGGCAGTTGATGATCGTCCATTCGGGATTGAACGCGTCGAGCTCCTCGCGCTCGGGGCGGCGCAGCATGGTGCGCAGGAACAGCCCGTGCCAGGCCATTTCCGCCACGAGGCGCACGTCGAGCCGATGCTCGGGATCGGCGCCGCCGAAGAGGTCCTCGACGAAGTAATCCTTGCCCTTCATGTGCTCCAGCATGTCGGCATGGAGGCGGTCGAAGGCGTCGGGCTCCATCGGGGAGTTGTTCTCCCACCAGATGCTGTCTTCGACCGAGGCGGTGCGCACGACGAACTTGTCTTTGGGCGACCGGCCCGTGTGTTTCCCGGTGGTGCAGTAGAACGCGCCACCCTTGCCGAGCGTACCTTCGTTGCGCTTGATCGCTTCTTGGATCAGCGCCGGTTCCAGCAGGTTGTAATAGACATTCCCGAGACCTTCGATGCCTTGATCTTCCAGCCGTTTCGCGGGGTTAACGCGTCCAATGTCCATTTGATGCTCCCGATGCCGTCGCGCGGCGTTCACAGGGTTATTCCCGGCGCCTCGGGGCCTCGAAGCGCCGATCCGCGTAACAATGTTACCCGGATGGATCGCCTATAGCATGACAATTTTGCGAAGGAACAGAATGGATAGGGGGAGTTAGCGCAACCATTTCTAGGTTTAGCGCAATCACGGCAAAATGTCGCGGAAAGGTGAGGCAAATTAGTCAAAGATTTGGAAATTCTGGCTCTGATGATTCGGGAAACCTTGGTGATTCGCAGCTTTTTGTTGATTTGAAGGCAACGAACGCGGAATATGCGTCTAATAACTATAAAGTAGCAGTGAAGGGGTATTCCGACATGTCGAGAATCGCGCTGGTCGACGACGACCGCAATATTCTGACCTCTGTCTCGATGACGCTCGAGGCGGAAGGTTACGATGTCGAAACGTATAACGATGGACAGGCTGCATTCGACGCGTTCACCAAGCGTCTCCCGGACATGGCGGTTCTGGATATAAAGATGCCGCGGATGGATGGCATGGAGCTGCTTCAGCGGCTTCGCCAGAAGACCGCGATCCCGGTGATCTTCCTGACCTCCAAAGACGACGAAATCGACGAGGTTCTGGGGCTGCGCATGGGCGCGGACGACTACGTCAAGAAGCCGTTCTCGCAGCGTCTTCTGGTCGAACGCATCCGCGCGCTGCTGCGTCGGCAGGAAGCGATCTCGACCGGCGAGGTCGCCTCGACCGAAGACACCAAGGTCATGGTGCGCGGCTCGCTCGAGATGGACCCGCTGCGCCACGCGGTGACCTGGAAGAGCAAGGACGTCACGCTGACCGTGACCGAATTCCTGCTGCTTCAGGCGCTCGCGCAGCGGCCCGGTTTCGTGAAATCGCGCGATCAGCTGATGGATGTGGCTTACGACGATCAGGTCTATGTCGACGACCGCACGATCGACAGCCACATCAAGCGCCTGCGCAAGAAGATGCGCAGCGTCGATGATGATTTCACGGCGATCGAGACACTCTACGGCATCGGATACCGGTATAACGAAGAGTGATGCTACGTCGATGAGTATTGCCGGGAAGATCGGATTGGCTCGAAAGCGCTCCTCAAACTTCGCCCGTCGCGCGCCGGAAACGGAAGTCGTGCTCGGCGAGGATTGGGTCGGCCCGGCCGATATCGTCGACGACGATCTGCGCAAGGGTCGGGCGCGGCGGTCGATGTTCTCGCTCAACCGCTCGCCACTGGCGCGCAAGATCATCACCTTCAACCTGTTGGCGATGATCGTGCTGGTGACCGGCGTGCTCTACCTCAACCCGTTTCGTGACAGCCTCGTGCTGCAGCGCGAAGGTGGGTTGGTGAACGAGGCGCAGCTGGCCGCCGACGTGTTCGAGGCGCAGCTTCCCGCGGGCGCTCCGGTCAATCTGGCGGCGGGAGACGGGCTCGACCCGCTCGCGACGATCCGCGGGATGGAGCTGCCCGAGGGTGCCGATCTCTACCTGTTCGATCCCAGTGCGGCGCTGCTCGGCACCACGACCACGGGCGACCGCGCGCCGGTCGAAGAGGTTGACGGGCTCAATTTCGATAAGCGCTCTACCGTGCTCAGCGATTTCCTCGGTCAGATCTGGGACTCGGTCGCAGGTCTGTTCGAGCGCGGTGGCGGCACCGCCGCCGATAGCGCGCTCGACATGGTGCGCGATCTGGTGCCCTCGGCGCTGGATGGCCGCACCAAGATCGCCTCGCAGAAGAACGCCGCCGGCGAGACCATCTTCGCTGTCGCCACGCCGATCCGGCAGGGCGATCGCGTCGTGGGCGTCGTGGGGCTGATCTCCGTTGCGGGGCAGATCGACGCGCTGGTCCGCGTCGAGCGCGAGCAGGTGCTGCAGATGTTCGTGATCGCGATCATCGTCTCGATCGGGCTGTCGCTGGTGCTGGCCTCGACCATCGCCAATCCGCTTTCCGACCTCGCCGCCGCCGCCGAAATCGGGCGCGACAAGAACGCGCGCAAGATGGCGCCCGCCCGGGTGCGCATCCCCGACCTGACCGCGCGACCTGACGAGATCGGACGATTGTCGGGCGCGATGCGCGGCATGGTCGGCGCGCTTTACGAACGTATCGACGCGAACGAACAGTTCGCCGCCGACGTCGCCCACGAGATCAAGAACCCGCTGGCCAGTCTGCGCTCTGCCGTGGCCTCGCTGCATATGGTCAAGAAAGACGAACAGCGCACCCGTCTTCTCGAGGTCATCGATCACGACGTGCGCAGATTGGATCGTCTGGTGAGTGACATTTCCAATGCATCGCGGCTCGATTCCGAGTTGGTCAAAGAAGAGGAAGAGCAGTTCGACCTGATCAAGATGGTGTCGAATCTCAGCGAATTCCTCGGGCAGCAGGCGCGCGAGAAGGGCGTCGATTTCATCACCGACCTGCCGTCGCAATCCGTGGTCATCTCGGGGCTGGAAGCGCGTCTGGCGCAGGTCTTCGTGAACCTGATCACCAATGCGACCTCGTTCTGCGAAGAGGGCGACGCGGTGCGGGTCTGGGCGCGCCAGCGCGACAATCGCGTGCTGGTCGTGGTCGAGGATACCGGGCCGGGCATTCCCGAAGAGGCGCTGACCAAGGTGTTCAAGCGGTTCTATTCGGAACGCCCCGAGGGGCAGTTCGGCGATCACTCGGGCCTCGGTCTCGCGATCTCCAAGCAGATCGTCGAAGCCCATGGCGGCGTGATCTGGGCCGAGAATATCCGCCCCACCGATGCCGACCGGACCTCCGACCCTCTGGGCGCGCGTTTCGTCGTGGGCCTGCCGGTCAGCTGAATGACCGGGTCGGACGACCTCTCGACCAATCTCCATGCCAGTGCCGTCGCGCTCGACCCCGAGCGCGGCGTTCTCATTCGTGGCGCCTCGGGCAGCGGCAAATCGCTTCTCGCGTTGCGGTTGATGGCGCTGGGGGCGTCACTCGTCGCCGATGACCGGGTCGACCTGCGGGTCGAAGACGGGGCGCTGATCGCAAGCGCACCGGAGGCGATCGCGGGCCGGATCGAGGCGCGCGGCGTGGGTATCCTGCGCGCCGATCACCTGTCGCAGGCCCGCATCACTTTGCTGGTCGATCTCGATCGGGAAGAGGTCGAACGCTTGCCAACCTGTCGAAAAGACAGGGTGTTGGGGGTCAATCTGCCCCTTGTGCTGCGCGTGCAGCATGGTCATCTTGATGTGGCAATCTTGCAATGGCTGAAAGGGGGCCGATGGGCGTGACCCGATCCGATCCGGTATGGGCACAGGCTGGCCAGCGCGTCGTGCTGGTGACCGGCCCGTCAGGTGCGGGCCGCACGACTGCCATCGGCGCTTTGGAGGATCTGGGCTACGAGCCGATCGTCAACCTGCCGCTGAGTCTCGTGCCGCGCCTTCTCAAAGGCCATCTGACCGGCCCGGTCGCGCTTGGCGTCGATGTCCGCGGGCGCGATTTCTCGGCCGCGGCGCTGATCGAACTGGTCGATATGCTGACCAAGCGCCCGGACCTGCATCTCGACCTGCTCTATCTCGATGCGCGCCCCGAAGTGCTCGAACGGCGCTATTCCGAGACGCGCCGCCGCCATCCGCTGTCGCCCGAGGAAGACCCCGGCGCAGGGATCGCGCAGGAGATGGACCTGCTCTCGCCGATCCGCATGCGCGCCGATGTCCTGATCGACAGCTCCGAGATGAGCCCGCATGATCTGCGCGCCGAGGTCGGGCGCTTCTTCGACACGGGCCGCACCGAGGCGCTCTCGGTCACGGTGAATTCCTTCAGCTACAAGCGCGGGGTGCAGCGCGGGCTCGATCTGATGTTCGATTGCCGCTTCCTCGCCAATCCCCATTGGGAGCCGGAGCTGCGCGCGCTTGACGGGCGCGACGCGGCGGTCGCGGATTATGTCGCCGCCGATCCGCGCTTTGCGGAGTTCCACCAGCGCGTCCTCGATCTGTTGTTGTTCCTGCTTCCCGCCTATGTCGCGGAGGGCAAGGCCTACCTCTCGGTCGGCTTCGGATGTACCGGGGGGCAACACCGCTCGGTCGCAATGACCGAGAGCATCGCCAAAGCGCTTGCGGAAGCAGGGTGGCGCGTGTCTAAACGTCATAGGGAATTGGAGCGTCTCGGCCATGCCGAGAACGAAGAAACGAAGGTGAGGTCGGGCGCGTGATCGGTATCGTGATCGTGGCACATGGTGGTCTGGCGCGCGAATATCTCGCCGCTATAGAGCATGTCGTGGGCCCGCAGCGCGGCATTCGTGCCATCACGATCGAGGATGATCACGACCGCGCGGGCAAGCAGGCGGAGATTCGCGCCGCCGCCGATGCGGTCGATGACGGCACCGGTGTCGTGGTTGTGACCGACATGTTCGGCGGCTCTCCGTCCAACCTGTCGCTGATGGCCTGCGAAGCGCGAGACCGCGAAATCATCTACGGCGCGAACCTGCCGCTACTGATCAAGCTGGCGAAATCGCGCAGCCTTGCGGTCCATGCAGCGGTCGAGGCCGCGCTCGATGCGGGGCGAAAATATATCAATAGTTACAATGCCCAAGCGGGAGTGATGAAATGTCCGTGACCCGCGAGTTGGAGATCGTGAACGAGAAGGGCCTGCATGCGCGCGCCTCCGCCCGTTTCGTCGAGGTTGTCGAGGATCATGACGCCCGCGCCACGGTGGCGAAGGATGGCCAGTCGGTCTCGGGCGACTCGATCATGGGGCTTTTGATGTTGGCAGCTTCGCGTGGAACCACTATTGAAGTGACGACAAGCGGGGCCGAGGCAGAGAAGCTCGCCGATGCGCTTCAGGCATTGGTGGCCGACAAGTTCGGCGAAGGTATGTGACGCTCCGCACCCAGCGAGGGGGTTCGCCCAATGAACCAAGAGAGCGAGATCGCAATCGAAGCCGCGCAAGCCGTATCGCGACCCTATGACAAGCGTCGCCTGTCCTATGCGGGGACGTTTTCCAATCCGTTCAAGGTCGGCACGATCCGCACTTTGGAATGGCTGACCGCGAAGGCGCAGCTTCTGCATCTGATCCGCAAGTTCGAGAAGCGCGGCGCGCCGGTCGGGGCCGAGTTCTGGCCGCAGGCGCTCGACGTGATGGGGATCGATGTCACCACGCCGCCCGAGCAGATTGCGCATATCCCGAAAGAGGGCCCGCTGGTGGTCGTCGCCAACCACCCGCATGGGCTCGTGGACGGGATGGTGCTGGCCTACCTGATCGGGCAGGTGCGCGACGATTTCCTGATCCTCACCCGCTCGCTGCTGACCGGCATTCCCGAAGTCGAGCAATACATGCTGCCCGTGCCCTTCCCGCATGAGCCGAACGCCCGCGAAGACAGCCTCAAGATGCGCGCCGCCTGCATGGCGCAGCTCAAGCGTGGCGGCGTGGTGGTGCTGTTCCCGGCGGGGCAGGTGGCGCATTCCGAGACGTTGATGGGCCCGGTGATCGAGCAGGAATGGAACCCGTTCACCGCGAAAATGCTCGCCCGGTCGAACGCCTCCGTGCTGCCGATCCATTTCCCGGGGCAGAATTCGCGCGCCTATCAGATCGCCAACAAACTTAGCGCGACGGTGCGGCAGGGGCTGCTGCTCTATGAGATCAAACGCGCGCTGAACAAGCCGCAGAGCCCCGCGATTGGTCCGGCGAAGAGCGCAGACGAGATCGCCGAGGCGCTGCAGAACCCGCGCAAGTTCCTCGCGGACCTGCGGGCGGAAACGCTGGCGCTGTAAGGCGACTGGTGGAGGGGGCGCTGCCCCCGCGGCTCCGCCGCCCCCCGGGATATTTGACGCAGTCGGAAAGAAAAACGCCCGGTTATGCCCCTTAGGTGGCGGCGAACCGGGCGCTTCCAACTGCACGGTCATCGGCGTCCCCGCCTGTTCCGTGAGACCATTTAAGGGGGGCAGGGTTTAGAAAGCCTTAACGGTCTTCCAACTGCCCGAAATATCCCGGGGTGAGCGGCGAAGCCGCGAGGGGCAGCGCCCCTCTACCCCGTCGTGTCAGCGCGTCGGCACCGGCTCCTCGCCGCGATAATCGTAGAACCCGCGCCCGGTCTTGCGCCCGAGCCAGCCGGCTTCGACATATTTCGTCAGAAGCGGGCAGGGGCGGTACTTGGTGTCGGCCAGACCGTCGTGCAGCACGTTCATGATCGCGAGGCAGGTGTCGAGCCCGATGAAGTCGGCCAGCTCCAGCGGTCCCATCGGATGGTTCGCACCGAGCTTCATCGACTCGTCGATCGAGCGCACGTTCCCCACGCCTTCATAAAGCGTATAGACCGCCTCGTTGATCATCGGCATCAGGATGCGGTTCACAATGAATGCTGGGAAATCTTCGGCAGACGCGGCGGTTTTGCCGAGCTTTTCCACCACCTCGTGCAGCGCCTTGTAGGTCTCCTGATCGGTCGCGATGCCGCGGATCAGTTCGACCAGCTGCATCACCGGAACCGGGTTCATGAAGTGGAAGCCCATGAATTTCTCGGGTCGGTCGGTGCGCGAGGCGAGCCGCGTGATCGAGATCGACGAGGTGTTCGAGGTCAGGATCGTCGTCGGCTTGAGATGCGGAAGCAGGTCTTCGAAGATCGCCTGCTTGACCGTCTCGCGCTCGGTCGCGGCCTCGATCACCAGATCGGTCGGACCCAGATCGCTCAGTTTCGTGGTCGTAGTGATCTTCTTCAGCGCCGTGTTCTTCTCGTCTTCCGAGATCTTGCCGCGCGACACCTGTCGATCGAGGTTCTTGGTAACCGTGGTGAGCGCTTTCGTCAGCGCGTCTTCGCTGATGTCGTTCAGCAGAACGTCATATCCGGCCAGCGCGAAGACATGGGCGATACCGTTGCCCATCTGCCCTGCACCCACGATGCCCACTTTCTCGATCGCCATAATTTTCCCTCTCACGCTTTGCGCCCTGACCATAGTTCTCCGCTCGGTCCATGCAAGCGAAACGCAGGGCTGAGATCATTTTAACATTAGCCGTTTGGCAAGATTTTGGGCGCAATCTGGCCTCGGGTGAGTCGAACTCAGACTGAGGTGGGAAAATGGCTTTCGAATATACGGGCGATGGCGCCCTCGATTACTTTCCGTGCCGATACGGGAAATCCAAACTGCTGTTCCGCGGGCCGCGCCGTGCGCTGCAAGGCGATTTCATCGCCGCGATGGGCGGGACGGAGACCTATGGCAAATTCGTGGAGCATCCCTGGCCCGCGCTGCTCGAGGCGCGGCTGGAGATGCCTGTGGTGAATTTCGGCTATCTGAATGCCGGGATCGACGTGTTCCTGCACGAGCCGCAACTGGCCGCCGCATCGGAGGCCGCGAAGGTCACGGTGATCCAGTTGCTCGGCGCACAGAACATGTCGAACCGCTTCTATGCGGTGCATCCGCGGCGCAACGACCGCTTCCTGCGCGCGTCGAGCCTGATGCGCTCGGTCTTCCGCGGCGTGGATTTCACCGAGTTCAACTTCACGCGCCACATGCTGAGCGCATTGAAAGAACGCGAGCCCGAGAAATTCGCCTTGCTCGAGGTCGAATTGCAGGAGGCGTGGCTGCAGCGGATGACCGCGCTTCTGGCCAAGATCAAGGGGCGCAAGCTGCTGCTTTGGCTGGGCGAGTTTCACGATCCGGCGCATAGCGACACGCTCGGACATGAGCCGCTGATGGTGACGGAGGCGATGGTGGAGACGTTGCGGCCGCTCGTGGCCGATATCGTGCGGGTCGAGCCTTCGGTGACGGCGCGCAGTGCGGGCACGACGGGGATGCATTTCTCCGCGCTGGAAGAGCCTGCGGCGGAAATGGTGCCGGGGCCTCTGGTGCATGAGGAGATCGCAGCGGCGCTCGCGCCTGCGCTGCAGCCATTTCTCTAACAGGAAAGGGCGGGGAAATTCCCCGCCCTTTCAACTTGGTCCAGATCTTCCGGGGGGCAGCGCCCCTCCCGCGGATCAGAGCTTTTCGGTCAGCGCCGGAACAGCGTCGAAGAGGTCCGCGACCAGGCCGTAATCGGCGACCTGGAAGATCGGCGCTTCTTCGTCCTTGTTGATCGCGACGATGATCTTCGAGTCCTTCATGCCGGCGAGGTGCTGGATAGCACCCGAGATGCCGCAGGCGATGTAGAGCTCAGGGGCCACGACCTTGCCGGTCTGACCGACCTGCCAGTCGTTCGGCGCGAAGCCCGAGTCGACGGCGGCGCGCGAGGCACCCACAGCAGCGCCAAGCTTGTCAGCCAGCGCTTCGATCACCTTGAAGTCCTCTTCCGAGCCGACGCCACGGCCACCCGACACGACGATCTTCGCCGAGGTCAGCTCCGGACGATCGCTCTCGGCGACCTTGTCTTCGATCCAGCTCGACAGAGCCGGCGCGTCCGACATGGCGACGGTCTCGACCGAAGCCGAACCGCCTTCACCGGCGGCGTCGAAGGTCGAGGTGCGGAAGGTGATGACCTTCTTCTCGTCCTTCGATTTCACGGTCTGGATCGCGTTACCCGCGTAGATCGGGCGCTCGAACGTGTCGGCATCGACAACGCCGGAGACATCCGAGATCACCATCACGTCGAGCAGGGCCGCCACGCGCGGCATCACGTTCTTCGCATCGGTCGTGGCCGGGGCCACGATATGCGAATAGTCGCCCGCGAGCGACACGATCAGCGCGGCGGTCGGCTCCGCCAGACGGTGGCTCAGCGAGGGATCCTCGGCCACGAGAACCTTCGCGACACCGTCGATCTTCGCGGCGGCTTCACCCGCGGCGGCAGCAGACGCGCCCGCGCAGAGCACGGTCACATCGCCCAGCGATTTTGCGGCGGAGACGGCCTTGGCGGTCGCGTCGACCGACAGTTCGCCATCATTCACTTCACCCAGCAGCAGAACGGCCATCACACGACCCCCTTCTCTTTGAGTTTCGCAACCAGCGTGTCGACATCCGGCACCATTTCGCCAGCCTGACGCGCTTCGGGCTCGGTGGTTTTCACCACTTCGAGGCGCGGCGAGACGTCGACGCCGTAGTCGTCGGCGGTTTTCTCGTCGAGCGGCTTCTTCTTCGCCTTCATGATGTTGGGCAGCGAAGCATAGCGCGGCTCGTTCAGACGAAGGTCGGTCGTGACGATGGCCGGAAGCGTCAGCTTCACGGTTTCGAGCCCACCGTCGATCTCGCGCTTCACCGTGACCGAATCGCCTTCGAGCGTGATCGTGTTGGCGAAGGTGCCCTGCGGCCGGTCCAGCAGTGCGGCGAGCATCTGGCCCGTCTGGTTGCTGTCGTCCGAAATCGACTGCTTGCCCAGCAGTACGAGGCCGGGCTGTTCTTCCTCGACGATCGCCTTGAGGATCTTGGCGACGGCGAGCGGCTCCAGATCTTCATCGGATTCGACAAGGATTGCACGGTCCGCACCCATGGCGAGCGCGGTACGCAGCGTTTCCTGCGCCTTTGCCGGGCCGACCGAGACCGCGACGATCTCTTCGGCATTGCCCGCTTCCTTGATCCGGATCGCTTCTTCGACCGCGATCTCGTCGAACGGGTTCATGCTGTGCTTGACGCCGTTCTCGACGACGCCGGAACCGTCCGGCTTGATCTGGATGCGCACGTTGTAGTCGATCGCGCGCTTTACGCTCACCAGTACTTTCATGTGTCGTTTCTCTTGTCGCTATTTTTTCGAAGAATATTCATCCGCTGATCGATGATTCGCTCGACCGGCGATGCGCACGGCTGTCGCCGCTACATCGCCGAGTATTTCGGCCCGCCGCCGCCTTCCGGCGGCACCCAGGTGATGTTCTGGGACGGGTCCTTGATATCGCAGGTCTTGCAGTGCACGCAG
>NZ_DFRG01000037.1:23317-23622 GCF_002378135.1 Thioclava sp. UBA3469 | reverse complement strand
TTCATCGCGACATAGTTGGTGATGTTGTGAACGAGCGGCGCAGTCTGCCGCATCGACGTGAGATATTGTCCGGGGTCTTCCATCGCACTCTCCTTGGCTGCGGGCAGCAAGAGGAGTGCGAGGGGGGCAAAGGCGGGACTGCGCCTGACCGTCTCACGCGCCTCCCTCCGCCGGCATTATCCGGTTCAGGTTCTAAGGGTTCGTCTCAGCCCGGTTTCCCGAGCGCCCCTGTCGCTTCGCCCAAAGAGGTGACACCGTCGGAGCCCCCCGTCAAGCGGTGTGACGACAAGCGGTGGGACGACAAG
>NZ_DFRG01000037.1:0-23022 GCF_002378135.1 Thioclava sp. UBA3469 | reverse complement strand
GACGACAAGCGGTGGGACGACAAGCGGTGGGACGACAAGCGGGGGCCTCGATGGTTCGCGTCTGTCCAATCGCGCGATCGTTGCAATCTATCCGGCGCGCCGCCCTTGCAGAGCCCTGCCCCATCCTTTAGAGGCCCGCTCAACCGGTCGCAGCCTACCCGGTCATCAAAACAAGGGTTCAAATATGAAGACTCTCGTCATCTGCTCGGGCGGACTCGATTCCGTATCGCTCGCCCATATCGTCGCCGCTGAGGGTAATCTCACGCGGCTCGTCTCCTTCGACTACGGCCAACGGCACCGCAAGGAGCTTGATTACGCCGCCGCCGCCGCGCGCCGTCTTGGCGTGCCGCATCATCTCATCGACATGCGCCCGATCGGGGCCGCGCTAACCGGATCGGCGCTGACCGACGATATCGACGTGCCCGACGGGCATTACGCCGAAGAGACGATGCGCATCACCGTCGTGCCGAACCGCAACGCGATCATGCTCGCCATCGGCTTCGGCGTGGCCGCCGCAAATAACGACGATGCGGTGGCGACTGCGGTGCATGGGGGCGATCACTTCATCTATCCCGATTGCCGCCCTGCCTTCACCGAGGCCTTCGATGCGATGCAGCGCATGGCGCTCGACGGCTATGCCGATGTGCGGCTCCATACGCCCTTCGTGCATCGCTCCAAGGCCGACATCGTGGCCGAGGGCGCGAAGCACGACACGCCCTTTGCCGAGACGTGGTCGTGCTACAAAGGTGGCGATGTGCATTGCGGGCGCTGCGGCACCTGCGTCGAGCGGCGCGAGGCGTTCCATCTTGCGGGTGTCGCGGATCCGACCGTCTATGCCGATCCGGATTTCTGGGCCAAGGCCGTTGCCGAGAAGGAGGCCCGCTGATGTTCCGTATCCGCAAGGAATTCCACTTCTCCGCATCGCATCAGCTTTCGCATCTGCCCGAAGATCATCAATGCGCGCGGCTGCACGGGCATAATTACATCGTGGTCGTCGAACTGGCCGCCGCGAAGCTCGATGAGAACGGGTTCGTGCGCGACTATCACGATCTGAAACCGCTCAAGACCTATATCGACGACACCTTCGATCACCGGCACCTGAACGACGTGATGGACGTGCCCTCGACCGCAGAGAACATGGCCAAGCATTTCTACGACTGGTGCAAGGCACGATGGCCCGAAACCAGTGCGGCGCTGGTCAGCGAGACGCCCAAGACCTGGGCCGAGTATCGTCCATGACCACCCTTCGCATCGCCGAGATTTTCGGCCCGACCATTCAGGGCGAAGGCGCGCTGATCGGCGAGCCCACGCTCTTCGTGCGCGCGGGCGGCTGCGACTACCGCTGCTCGTGGTGCGACAGCCTCCACGCGGTGGACAGCGCCTATCGCCACACATGGGCGCCGATGAGTTCCGAGGATGTCTGGGCCGAGCTGCGTCGGCTGTCTGGCGACCGCCCGCTGACGATCTCGCTCAGCGGCGGAAACCCGGCCGTTCAGGATTTCGGACCGCTGATCGCGCTCGGGCGAGCCGCTGGCTACCGCTTCGCCTGCGAGACGCAGGGGTCTGTCGCGCGGCCTTGGTTCGGCGATCTGGATACGCTGGTGCTGTCGCCGAAGCCGCCTTCGAGCGGAGAGCAGGTCGATTGGGACGCCTTTGCCGATTGCGTGGCAGCCGGACGCTCGGCCCGCAGCACCGTGATGAAGATCGTGATCTTCGACCGGGCGGATTACGATTGGGCGAAGAACGCCCATGCCCGCCACCCGGATCTGCCGCTCTTTCTTCAGCCGGGCAATCCCGAGGTCGACCCGGAGGTTCCGGTCGATCCGCAGGGTCTGGCCGACCGGCTTGGCTGGCTGACGGACACCGCTATGGCGGACAACTGGTTCGCGCCCCGCATCCTGCCGCAGCTGCATGTTCTGATCTGGGGCAACAAGCGCGGCGTTTGATCCACCGGAGCGGCGAAGCGCCAAAACATCACTCGGGCGCGACCCGCGTCACGCAGCGGTGCGGTTCGCGAAACTCGTGACGCGACGCACCATTTCGTCGAAATCGAATGGCTTCAACAGAACTTCAGTATCCGTAAGCGTCGTGGCCGTTGCCGCTTCCTCGTCATATCCGGTCATGAACATCACCCTCAGATCTTCTCGCGCTTCGCGCGCCCGGGCTGCGAGTTCCCGGCCGGTCATACCGCCCGGCAAGCCGATATCCGTCAGGAGAAGCGTCACCTCGGGCTGGTCCTGCAACACCTGAAGCCCGGCCGCCGCATGGGCCGCCTGGTAGACCGTGAAGCCTGCCTCTTCCAACGCCTCCACGACGACGAAACGCACGATCGCCTCATCGTCGACGACGAGAATCGTGTGTCCGCCCCCCGAGGCGGGTTCCTCGCTTACATGCAGATCCACCTCGGCGCGCGCGACCATCTCGAGCGAGCGCGGGAGGAAAATGTTCACGGTCGTCCCCTTGCCCAGTTCGGAGTCGATCGTCGCGCAACCGCCGCTTTGGCGCGCGAACCCGTAGACCATCGAAAGCCCGAGGCCGGTGCCCTTCTCGCTGGGCTTCGTCGTGAAATAGGGATCGAAGGCTTTCGAGATTTCCTCCGAAGTCATCCCCGTTCCGGTGTCGTGCACGGACAGACGCAGGTAGTCGCCGGGCGGAAGCTCCGAGTTCTCGGTCTCGATGGCCTCGTTGGTCGTGCTGATCGTGATCGTGCCGCCATCGGGCATCGCATCGCGCGAATTGATGCACAGATTGAGAAGCGCGCTCTCAAGCTGGTTCGGGTCGACCATCGCGGGCCAAGCCTCCGGGTCGTCCTCCGCCCTTACCAGAATATGCGGCCCGATGGAGTGCCGCATCAGGTCTTCCATGCTGCGAACCAGTTGCGGCACGTCGGTGGGCTTGGGCATCAGCGACTGCTGACGCGAGAAGGCGAGCAAACGCTGTGTGACGCTGGCGGCCCGCTCGGTCGAGGCTTGCGCGGCTTCGAGATAACGCAGAATTTCCTCGCGACGCCCGTCTTCGAGCCGTTTTGCGACGAAGTCGAGCGACCCGGAAATCGCCGTGAGGAGATTGTTGAAATCGTGGGCGAGCCCCCCGGTCAACTGCCCGACGGCCTCCATTTTCTGGGCCTGCCGGAGCTCTCCCTCCCGCTGCATGAGCTTCGCGGTCTGCTCTTCGACGCGCTGCTCCAGCGTTTCATTCAGCCTGGACAGTGCCGCAGCCGCCTTGTCGCGCTCTTCGAGAATGGCGCGCCGGTCATCGAGATCCATCAGAACGCCTGCGAAGATGCGCGGCGTTTCGGCCTCCATCCGGCCATTGGCTTCGACCCAGTGATACCGCCCGTCGGCCCGCTTGACGCGAAACTGATATGCATATGGCGTCGTCTGCTGCGTGGCGCGATCGATCGCCGCCATCAGCCCCGGTTTGTCGTCCTCATGAACGTTCACGACAATCTGGTCGATCGTCAGACCTGCAGCGCCCTGCGCGGGATCGAGCCCCATGCTGCGCGAGAATTCTTCATCGAGATCGAAGGTTTCGCTGTCGAGATACCAGACCCAAGTGCCAAGGATCGCCCCGGCGGACAGCGCGCGTGCGATATGACGCGCGTTCTTTTCCGCGCGGCGCTGGCTTTCGCGTAGTTCGCGCTCTTTCTGTTTGCGTTCGGTGATATCGCGAAACAGAACCGCGACCTGCGCTTTCGCGGCGGGCTCCACCCGCGTCGCGGAGACCTCGATATGCCGTCCGGCCTCGACGAACTCGCGCTCGAACCTCAGAGGCTCTCCGGTTCTGAGCACTTCGCCGTAGATTTTGACCCACTCGCCCCCGTCTTGCGGTGCGACATCATAAACGGTCTTGCCGACGATATCGTCGATCCCGGTATGTCTTTCGTAACCGGAATTGGCTTCGATATGGACATAGTCGCTGAGGGGGCCTCTGGGACCGTCGATGAACTGGATGACGCAGAATCCGTCATCGATCAGCTCCATCAGGGCCTTGTAGCCGGCATCAGGAGCCGCGTCGTCCTCAGTTCCGAGCGCATCACGCCGGAAAGCTTCTTGCCAAGTCACATAATATCCAATGCAGGTAAGTGCGTCTCCACCACGCATCACAAGTATAGCTTTTCCTTAATCTTACAAACATGTTTCGGTCACATAAAAAATGGTGGACGAATTGCCGCGAGGAAAATTATCTATAAAGCATGACGGATACACCTCATGAAACACATTCGCAGCGCATCGCGCGGATACTTTCGGATCGCATCATTTCCGGAGAGATTCCGCCCGGCGCCCGGCTGAGACAGGACCATATCGCAACCGAGTTCGGCGCAAGCCACGTCCCGGTGCGCGAAGCCTTTCGCGAATTGCAGGCGCGCGGATTGGCCGAGAGCGAAGCGCGCCGCGGCTTTCGGGTAACCGAGTTCGACGTGGCCGAACTGCGCGAAGTGGCGGAGATGCGCGCCAGCCTCGAACCCTTGGCGCTGCGCCATGCGGCCCCAAACATGACACGCACGATTCTCCAAAAAGCTGAACAGGTTACGCGGATTGGAGACAGCGCTAGAACCGTCCGTGATTGGGAGGCCGCGAACCGTCAATTCCACCAGTTGATCCTGACACCCTGCGGGATGCCACGACTTCTGGAGACGATCGACAATCTGCAGACGACCAGCGCACGCTTCCTTTTTGCTGCCTGGCGTCGAGACTGGGAAGCCCGCTCGGACCATGACCACCGGATCATCATCACCGCCCTCCACAAGGGACAGACAGACCTGGCCTGCGCAACCTTGGCACGCCATGTCGGCTGGATCGGCAAACGCAAGTCATCGATAAAAAATGCCGACGTACACGAGACTTACGTGATTTCCGGGTAATTATCTATAACTTCAATTGATAGCCCCGGATGTCCCTGCATAGTCATAGATAGAAATTCCAACTATCGACTGAGGACAGGTTCAATGACGGTTTTCGACACTTCCCAGAAGCTCACTCACACTCTCTGGCGCGGCCTTGGCCTCGCGCTTTGCGGCGCTGCCCTGATCACACTCGGCGCGAAGCTTCAGGTGCCTTTCTGGCCCGTGCCGATGACTTTGCACACGCTTGCGGTCTTCTTCATCGCAGCGAGCGTCGGCCCCAGAATGGCGGCCGCCGCGATGACCACCTATCTCATGATGGGCGCGATGGGGGCGCCGGTCTTCTCGGGCACACCCGAGCGCGGCATCGGGCTGGCCTACATGATGGGACCGACCGGGGGTTACCTTCTGGGCTTTCTGCTCGCGGCGCCCTTGATCAGCGTGCTCGCACGTGGCCGCGGCTGGCTCGGCAGAGCGCTGGCGATGCTCGCCGGGCTGATCGTGGTCTATGCCGCGGGCCTAGCCTGGCTCGCTAATTTCGTGCCCGCGTCGAAACTTCTCGCAACCGGCGTCGCACCTTTCGTTCCGGGGGATCTGGTCAAGATCGCAATTGCCAGCGGTCTCGCGACGGGCCTCACCCGCCTGAAGGAGCGCGCGTAACCATGGCGGAGGGCATCAGAAACGATTGGAGCAT
Source organism: Thioclava sp. UBA3469 (assembly GCF_002378135.1). Lineage (NCBI taxonomy): Bacteria > Pseudomonadati > Pseudomonadota > Alphaproteobacteria > Rhodobacterales > Paracoccaceae > Thioclava > Thioclava sp. UBA3469. The sequence continues at coordinate 17,485 of NZ_DFRG01000037.1, read as the reverse complement.
GGCGCAGGCGAAGGCGATCCACGACCTGCCCTTCCCCGAGCTTCTTCACCGGGCGCAAACGGTTCACCGCACCCATTTCGACCCGAGCGCGATCGAGACGGCGAGCCTGCTGTCGATCAAGACCGGCGGCTGCCCGGAAGATTGCGGATACTGCTCGCAATCCGCGCATTACGAGACCGGCGTGAAAGCCACCAAGCTGATGAAGACAGACGAGGTCCTGAGCGCCGCACGACGCGCGAAGGCCTCAGGCGCGCAACGGTTCTGCATGGGCGCGGCGTGGCGCAGCCCGAAGGATCGCGACATGGATGCGCTGTGCGAGATGGTGCGCGGCGTCTCGGAGCTGGGGCTGGAGACCTGCATGACGCTGGGCATGCTCTCGCCTGAGCAGGTCGCGAAACTGAAAGCGGCGGGGCTGGATTTCTACAACCACAACATCGACACGTCGCCGGACTATTACCGGAAGATAGCGACGACCCGCACGATGGAGGACCGGCTCGATACGGTCGAGAACGTGCGCAAAGGCGGCATTCGCGTCTGTTGCGGCGGGATCCTGGGCATGGGCGAAGCCGAGGCGGATCGGATCGCCATGCTGGTGACGCTCGCCACTCTGCCCGCGCACCCGGACAGCGTGCCGATCAACCTCTGGAACGAGATCGACGGCGTGCCGGTGCAAAAGAATGCCGAGCCGGTCGACCCTTTCGCGCTGGTGCGGATCGTCGCGCTCGCGCGGATCCTGATGCCCGCATCGGTGGTGCGGCTTTCGGCAGGCCGCACCGGGATGAGCGACGCGTGGCAGGCGCTGTGCTTCCTCGCGGGCGCGAACTCGATTTTCGTGGGCGACCAGCTTCTGACCACGGACAACCCCGCAGCCTGGAAAGATCAGGACCTGTTGGCGCGGCTGGGCATGCACGTAGCCCCTGCGAAGCCGAGCGCCGAACCGGCACCCGTGGCTTGAGCGCGCGACCGTCTCGGGCACCGCGCCCGAGACGGTTAAGCTCTGGCCCCGACGCATACGGACGCGTCCCGCGGGTTCACGGTCGGGTCAGCGTTGACCTTCCGCCTCCGCGACGTGGCCTTTGACCTTCAGGAAACTGTCCGGCGTCACCGATATCGAGTCGATCCCGAACTCCACCAGCCTGCGGGCGAATTCCGGGTAGTTCGACGGCGCCTGACCGCAGAGCCCGACCTTCGCGCCCACGCCATGCGCTCTTTCGATGACGCTCCGGATCATCCACTGAACGGCGGCATGCCGTTCGTCGAACAAGGGCGCGAGCCGGTCGCTGTCGCGGTCGATACCCAAGGTCAGCTGCGTCAGATCGTTCGACCCGATGGAGAAGCCGTCGAAGCGCTTGGCGAATTCCTCGGCGAGGATGACGTTCGAGGGCACTTCGCACATCACGTAGATCTGCAGACCGTTCGATCCACGCACCAGCCCTTCCTCGGCCATCACCGCCAGCACGCGGTCGGCTTCTTCGGGCGTCCGGCAGAACGGAACCATCACCAACACATTGTCGAACCCGGCCTCTTCGCGCAGCCGCCGGATCGCCCGACATTCGAGCCGGAACCCCTCGACATAGGCGGGATCGTAATAGCGTGAGGCGCCGCGCCAGCCGATCATCGGGTTGGATTCCACCGGCTCGAATTGCCGCCCGCCAAGCAGGTCGGCATATTCGTTCGTCTTGAAATCGCTCAGCCGCAGGATCATCGGGTTCGGATAGGCCACGGCGGCGATCCGGGAGAGCCCCAGCGCCAATTGATCGACGAAATACTCGGCCTTGTCCTCGTATCCCCTTGTGAGCGTTTCGATTTCCTCCCGCACCTCCGCCTCCCGGATGTCGGAGAAATGCAGCAGCGCCATCGGATGGACCCGGATCGTGTTCGAGATCACGAATTCCATCCGCGCCAGACCGACACCGTCGATCGGCAGCCGCCACCAGCGCGCCGCAATGGCCGGGTTGGCGAGGTTGAGCATGACCTTGGTCTTGGTTTCCGGCACCGCGTCGAGGTTCAAATCTTCGACCGTGAACTCGGCAAAGCCGTCATAGACCCGGCCCTCGTCGCCTTCGGCGCAGCAGACGGTCACCTCCTGCTCGTCATGCAGCACATGGGTGGCATCGCCACAGCCGACGATGGCGGGCACGCCCAATTCGCGGCTGACGATGGCGGCGTGGCTGGTTCTGCCGCCGTGATCGGTGATGATGGCCGAGGCGCGTTTCATGACTGGCACCCAATCGGGGTCCGTCGTCGAGGTGACAAGCACCGAGCCGTCCACGAAATCGTCGATATCCTTGACGTCTTCGATCAGGCAGACCCGCCCGGTCGCGATCTGCTCGCCGACCGACAGGCCGCTGACCACGACCGGGCCATGCGCGCCGATGGTGTAGCGCCGGAGCGATCCCGCAGAGACCCGCGACTGCACCGTCTCGGGGCGCGCCTGCACGATAAACAGCTTCCCCGTGACGCCGTCTTTCGCCCATTCCATATCCATCGGCTGTCCGTAATGGGCTTCGATGGTCGCCGCCTGCTGCGCGAGGTCGAGCACCTCGTCATCCGACAGGACGAACCTCCCGCGTTCGGCTTTCGATGTCGGCACGTTGCGCACCGGGTTCGGGGCATCCGGCCCGGCGTAGATCATCTTGATCTCTTTCGCCCCGAGCTTTTTCTCGATGATCGGTTTGATCCCCGCCTTGCCAAGGAACGGCTTGTAGACCTGAAACTCGTCCGGCGTGACCGCGCCTTGCACGACATTCTCGCCCAAGCCCCAGGCCGCGCTGATCAGCACGACCTTGTCGAAGCCGGTTTCCGTGTCGATCGAGAACATCACACCCGACCCGCCGATATCGGAGCGCACCATCTGCTGAACGCCCACGGAAAGCGCGACATCGAGGTGATTGAACCCTCTGAGCTTGCGATAGGTGATCGCGCGGTCGGTGAAGAGCGAGGCGTAGCACTTGCGGCATGCGGTCAGAAGCTCCTCTTCGCCCGAGACGTTGAGATAGGTCTCCTGCTGACCGGCAAAGCTGGCATCGGGGAGGTCTTCGGCCGTCGCGCTCGAGCGCACGGCGACGGAGACCTCGGGCACCCCTGCCCGCTTCGACAGATCGCGGTAGGCCTCCCGGATCGCGGCCTCGGTCGAGGCGGGCCAATCGCCGGCCACGATCGTGTCGCGAATGCTCTGCCCCGCGACATGAAGGCTGATCTTGTCGGCATCGTAATCCGCGAGATACCCCGCGATGGCCTCGGTCAGATTGTTCTCGTCAAGGAACATCCGATAGGCGTCGGAGGTGGTAGCGAAGCCCGGCGGGACCTGAATGCCCTTGGCGCCAAGCTCCTGCACCATCTCGCCAAGCGAAGAGTTCTTGCCGCCCACAAGCGCGACATCCTCGCGACGTAAGCTATCGAAAGGAATGACTTCTTTCTTCGTGGTCATGGGCTCGCCTCCCCTGTTTGCACCTGCGGGCACTTTATCTCAGAGGCGCATTTCGACCTTGATCTTTGTCAACGCGGGCCCGCTTGTCCCACATCCCCCAATCCGTTCTGGACAGCGCCAGATTTTCCTGCGATCAAATCTGCGATGGTGTCCGGCCCCAAAGGGTCGGCTGAAAAGGGAACACGGTGCGGGCGATGCCCAACTCCGTGACTGCCCCCGCAACTGTAAGCGGCGAGCGCCACCGGAAACGCCACTGACCTGCATAGGTTGGGAAGGTCCGGTGAAGCCACGACCCGCGAGTCAGGAGACCTGCCATCTCGGATGCGCGCCTAGCGCATCTCGGTCACCTTAAACCCGGGCGGGGTGCCCTGGGACGGAGAGACGAGAGATGGACCAGATCGGACCTCGCATATCGCCGTGCCGCGACCACTCCCGCCCTTTTGCGCGGAGGGCGCGATGCTTTTGGAACGAACGCTTTCACTGCTACAACTCGATATAGGACCGATCTCGCCACTGCGTGCGCGTGAGCTGGGGACGCTCGGCTACATGGAATGGCTCGGCACGCTGCCGGGCGACATGCCCTATGCCAAGGCGGCGATCGTCGCCCATATGCAGGCCTATCCGCACTCCCTGATCTCGCCCGCGGTGGAGGTGTTCTGCGAGCTCCTGTTGGAGTCGCTGACCCCGCAGCCTTTCGCCTTGCCGATCGAGATGCCCCCGCCGGTGCGGCGCGGCGGCGCTCGCGCCCGACGCGGCCTCTGACCCGTTTCTCGTCTTGCGGTCGCATGCTGCGGCCCGGCCGAGGACCATTGCAGCAGGAAACGGCACTCCGTTTCCTGTGAGGCTCGGCTTTTCCAAACGATGGTCATGGATGAACTGAGAGGATCTCTCCATGAATGATAACAAACTGACCCGTCTGCTCGACGCGCGCCCGGTGATCTGCGCCGAGGGCTTCCTGTTCGAACTGGAACGGCGCGGCTATCTGACCGCCGGGGAATTCGTGCCCGAGGTGGCGCTCGAATACCCGCAGGCACTGCGCAATCTGCATGTCGATTTCCAGCGCGCCGGCAGCGATATCGTCGAGGCCTTCACCTATAACGGCCACCGCGAGAAGATGCGCGTGATCGGCAAGGAAGACCTGCTGGAGCCGCTCAATCGCGCGGCGCTGAAGATCGCGCGCGAGGTCGCCAATGCGAAGACCGGCAACCTGATGGCGGGCAATATCTCGAACACGAATATCTGGGACCCGACCGATCCGGCACGGCAGGCCGAGGTGCGCGCGATGTTCGACGAGATGATCGGCTGGGCGGTCGAGGAAGGCGCGGATATCATTATCGGCGAGACTTTCTACTACGCGGGCGAGGCGCTTTGCGCGCTGGAAGCCGCAAAGGCGTCGGGGCTGCCTGTGGTGCTGACGCTGGCGCCGATGGCGGGCAACGAGATGATGGACGGGGTCGGCATCGTCGAGACCTGCCAGCAGCTCGAACAGGCGGGCGCGGATGTCGTCGGGCTGAACTGCTTCCGCGGGCCGCAGACGATGATGCCGTGGCTGCGCAAGGTGCGCGCGGCGGTGAGCTGCCATGTCGGCGCCCTGCCCGTGCCCTACCGGACCACGAAGGAGGAGCCGACCTTCTTCAACCTCTCCGATCACAACGGCTGCACCTGCCCCTCGCCGCATGGCCGGACCTTCCCGACCGCGCTCGATCCGCTGGCCTGCAACCGCTACGAGATCGGCGCCTTCGCCCGCGAGGCGCAGGCGATCGGGGTGAATTACCTCGGCGTGTGCTGCGGGGCGAGCCCGATGCATATCCGCGAAATGGCCGAGGCCGTGGGCCGCGAGACCGAGGCCAGCCGCTTCTCGGAGCGCATGGAGAACCACTTCATGTATGGCCAGAACGCCCGCCTTCCGGCGCATATCCGGGCGCTTGGCGACGGCGCCTGAGGCTTGACGCAGCCCTGCCGCGCGAGAGTTTCGCGCGGCAGGGAAATCTATATATTGACACCCATCCACCCTACCGCCCAATATGATGTTGCTTTGGTTCCTGCGAGTCACTCCGCAGGCGAAGAGGGAAGCCGGTGAAATTCCGGCGCTGCCCCCGCAACTGTAAGCGGCGAGCCTCAAGTCCGAATGTCACTGGTGCGATGCGCCGGGAAGACGGACCGAGAGGCGCTCGAGCCGCGAGCCAGGAGACCTGCCAAAGCAGATAGACGACGACCGCGGCGGAGGGCCCGGGCGCGTGGCAGTGTGCTTTGCGCCCTGCCCACGAGCCTTGTCCCGCGCTGCCGACAGCAAACAAAGGGACAGGAACCATGACCATAACCGTCTACTCGAAACCGGCCTGCGTGCAATGCACCGCCACGACCCGCGCGCTGGATGCCAAGGGGATCGACTACAACGTGATCGACCTGACCGAGGATGCCGCGGCGATGGAGATGGTGCAGGATCTCGGCTACCGGCAGGCGCCGGTCGTGATCGCGAACGAGGATCACTGGGCGGGCTTTCGCCCCGACATGATCAACCGGTTGGCCTGAGACCTAGCCGCGATGGGACAGGCAAAGCTGATCTATTACTCCTCGGCGTCGGGAAACACGCAGCGCTTCGTGGAGCGGCTGGGCCTGCCCGCGCTGCGCCTGCCCGTTTCGGCTGAGGCTCCGATGCCGACCCCGCCCGGCCCCTATGTCCTGATCTGCCCGAGCTATGCCGACGGCAAGGGGCGAGGTGCGGTCGCGAAACCGGTCATCGCCTTTCTCAACGACCCCACCCGCCGCGCGGGCCTGTGCGGCGTCATCGCCAGCGGCAATCGCAATTTCGGCGCACTCTTCGCCTGCGCGGGCGATCTGCTGGCGCGCAAATGCAATATCCCCGTGCTTTACCGGTTCGAGTTGGCAGGCACGGACAGTGACATCGCCCGCGTGCGCGCGGGTCTCGAAACCTTCTGGAGGCAGGAATGCTCGATAGCGACGTGACACCGAGCGGGGCCATGGCCTCGGAATTCGCGGGGCTTGATCACCACGCGCTCAACGCGATGCTCAATCTCTACGATGCGGAGGGCAATATCCGCTTCGACGCCGACCGGATGGCGGCGCGGCAATATTTCCTGCGCCATGTGAACCAGAACACGGTGTTCTTCCATTCGCTGGACGAGAAGCTCGGCTATCTGGTGGAGGAAGGCTATTACGACGCGGGCGTCCTCGATCAGTATTCGCGCAACTTCCAGCGCGCGATCTGGGACGCGGCCTTTGCCGCCAAGTTCCGCTTTCCGACCTTCCTCGGCGCGTTCAAGTACTACACCTCCTACACGCTGAAGACCCGTGACGGGCAGCGGTATCTCGAACGCTACGAGGACCGCGTCGTGATGGTGGCGCTGACGCTCGCGCGCGGCGACGAGGCGCTGGCGATGCGCCTGATGGAGGAGATGCTGGCGGGCCGTTTCCAGCCCGCGACGCCGACCTTCCTCAATGCGGGCAAAAAGGCGCGCGGCGAATTCGTGTCGTGTTTCCTGCTGCGGCTGGAAGACAACATGGAAAGCATCGGGCGCGGCATCAACTCGGCGCTGCAGCTGTCGAAACGCGGCGGCGGCGTGGCCCTGATGCTAACCAATATCCGCGAATATGGCGCGCCGATCAAAGGGATCGAGAACCAGTCCTCGGGCGTGATCCCGGTGATGAAACTGCTCGAAGACAGCTTCAGCTATGCCAACCAGCTGGGCGCGCGTCAGGGCGCGGGCGCGGTCTATCTGCACGCCCATCACCCCGACATCCTGCGTTTCCTCGACACCAAGCGCGAGAATGCGGACGAGAAGATCCGGATCAAGACGCTGAGCCTCGGCGTGGTGATCCCCGACATCACCTTCGAGCTCGCGAAGAAGAACGAGGAGATGTATCTCTTCTCGCCCCATGACGTGGAGCGGGTCTATGGCCGCGCTTTCTCGGAGATTTCCGTCACCGAGAAGTATCACGAGATGGTCGATGACGCGCGCATCCGCAAACGCAAGATCAACGCCCGCGCCTTCTTCCAGACACTGGCCGAGATCCAGTTCGAAAGCGGCTATCCCTACATCATGTTCGAGGACACGGTGAACCGCGCCAACCCGATCGCGGGGCGGATCACCATGTCGAACCTGTGTTCGGAAATCCTGCAGGTGGCCGAGCCCTCGGAATTCGACGAGGATCTGGGCTATGCGCGGATGGGCACCGATATCTCGTGCAATCTGGGCTCTCTCAACATCGCGAAGGTGATGGATGGCGGCGATCTGGGCGCAAGCGTCGGGGCGGCGATCCGCGCGCTTTCGGCGGTGTCGGAGATGAGCGCCATCAACGCCGTCCCCTCGATCCGCAAGGGCAATGAGGAAAGTCACGCGATCGGTCTGGGCCAGATGAACCTGCACGGTTTCCTCGCCCGCGAGCGCATCCACTATGGCAGCCCCGAGGGGATTGAGTTCACCTCCGTCTATTTCGCCGCCGTGGCCTATCACGCGCTGGCGGAATCGAACCGGCTGGCGGCCCAGCACGGGCGCAGCTTCGAAGGGTTCGAGGCCTCTGCCTATGCGGATGGCAGCTTCTTCGAGAAATACGTGACCCGCGATTGGCTGCCTGAGAGCGAGACCGTCACGGCCCTGTTCGACCGCTTCGGGATCACCCTGCCCTCGCGCGCCAACTGGGCCGCCCTGCGCGAGCGCGTGATGGAGACCGGCCTGTGGAACCGCAATCTGCAAGCCGTGCCGCCGACCGGCTCGATCAGCTATATCAACAACGCCACCGCCTCGATCCACCCGATCACCGCGAAGATCGAGATCCGCAAGGAAGGCAAGATCGGCCGGGTCTATTACCCCGCGCCCTATATGACGAACGACAATCTGGAGTTCTACCGCGACGCCTATCAGATCGGTCCCGAGGCGATCATCGACACCTATGCGGCGGCGACCGAGCATGTCGATCAGGGCCTGTCGCTGACGCTGTTCTTCCCCGCCGAGGCCACGACCCGCGACATCAACCGCGCCCAGATCTACGCCTGGCGGCGCGGCATCAAGACCATCTACTACATCCGCCTGCGCCAAGCGGCCCTTGAGGGGACCGAGGTGCAGGGCTGCGTATCCTGTTCCCTGTGAGGCCCGCCATGAAAGATCTGCACACGCCCCGCCCCGTTCCGCGCCCCGTCCCCCGTGCCGTCAACTGGAACCGCCTTCAGGACGACAAGGATCTGGAGGTCTGGAATCGGCTCACGTCGAATTTCTGGCTACCCGAGAAGGTGCCGCTGTCGAACGACATTCAAAGCTGGTCGCAGCTGACCGAGGACGAACAGACGCTCACGATCCGGGTCTTCACCGGGCTGACGCTGCTGGACACGATCCAGAACACGGTCGGCGCGCCCGCGCTGATGGCCGATGCCGCGACGCCTCACGAGGAAGCCGTGCTGTCGAACATCGCCTTCATGGAGGCCGTGCACGCGCGCAGCTATTCCTCGGTCTTCTCGACTCTGTGCAACACCGCCGAGGTCGACGAGGCCTTCCGCTGGTCGCAGGAGAACCCGCATCTGCAGGCGAAGTCGCGGCTGATCCTCGACGAATACGACGCGACGGCGAGCCCGCTGAAGCGCAAGGTGGCGAGCGTCTTCCTCGAGAGCTTCCTTTTCTATTCGGGCTTCTACCTGCCGATGCACTGGTCGAGCCGCGCGCGCCTGACCAACACCGCCGACCTGATCCGCCTGATCATCCGCGACGAGGCGATCCACGGCTATTACATCGGCTACAAGTTCCAGCGCGCGCTGGAGCATGTCACCGAGCCCGAGCGCGCCGAGATCAAGGATTTCGCCTTCTCGCTGATGTTCGACCTCTATGACATCGAGGGCCGCTATACCGAGCAACTCTATGACGATCTGGGCCTGACCGAGGATGTGAAGCATTTCCTGCATTACAACGCCAACAAGGCGCTGCAGAATCTCGGCTACGAGGCGCTGTTCCCCGAAGAGGCCACCCGCGTGAACCCCGCGATCCTCGCCGCGCTCTCGCCCGGATCGGACGAGAACCACGACTTCTTCTCGGGCTCGGGATCGAGCTATGTGATCGGCAAGGCGGTCGCGACCGAGGACGAGGACTGGGCGTTCTGAGCCTACCGCCGCCCGCGCCTCAGACGGGGCGTGGGTCGGTATCAGAGGGCGCGGTCTCGCCGCCCGATTTCAGCGTGGCGATGAACCGCTTGGTGCGCTCGCGCTCGGGCGCATCGAAGACCTGCCGCGCCGGGCCTGTCTCGACCACGCCGCCGCTTTCCAGAACCACCACACGCTCGGCGATTTGCGAAGCCAGCCGCAGGTCATGCGTCGCCATCACCATCGTCGTGCCTTCTCGGGCAAGCTGCGCGAGAACGTCCACGACTTCAGCGGCCAGTTCCGGGTCGAGCGCCGAGGTCGGCTCGTCGCAGAGCAGCACCTTGGGCGAAGGCGCCAGCGCGCGCGCAATCGCGATCCGCTGCTGCTGACCGCCCGAAAGCGTCGCGGGCCAGGCATCGGCCTTATGCGCCATGCCGACCTTCTCGAGCAGCGACATCGCCCGCTCGCGTGCCTTCGCGGCAGGCCAGTTCTGCACGGTCACGAGGCTTTCCATTACGTTCTCGATCGCGGTGCGATGCGGGAAGAGCTGGAAATTCTGGAACACCATGCCGGTCTGCTGGCGGATGCTCTGGATCTGGGCGCGCGACAGCTTGCCGCCTTCGCTCAGCGTAACGGACGCGTCGCCGATGGCGAGCGTGCCGCTCGTGGGCACCTCCAGCAAGTTGATCGTGCGCAAGAGCGTGCTCTTGCCGCCGCCCGAGGGGCCGATCAGCGCGGTCACGGAGCCCTCAGGCAGAGACAGCGAAATCCCCGATAGGACCTCGTTCTCGCCGAACCGCTTGGTGATATTCGACAGCTCGATCATGTGCGTTCCTCCAGAAAGCCGCCATATTGGCCGAGGCGCCGTTCGAGACGCCCCTGCAGCGCCGACAGGACAGAGCAGAGCGCGAGATAGATCAGTGCCGCCTCGACATAGAGGACGAGAGGTTCATAGGTGGTCGCCACGATCCGCTGCGCCGCTTGAAACAGTTCCGGCACGGTGATCGCGGCGGCGAGCGACGTATCCTTCACCAGCGAGATGAAGCTGTTGGACAGAGGCGGCACCGCGACCCGCGAGGCCTGCGGCACGATGGTGCGGGTCATCGTCTGCCGCCAGTTCATGCCGATGGAATAGGACGCTTCCCACTGGCCTTTGGAGACCGAAGACAGCGCCGCGCGCAGGATCTCGGACGTGTAGGCGCCGACATTCAGCGTGAAGCCGATCAGCCCCGCCACGAAAGCATCGAGCGTGATCCCGAGGCTCGGCAGCCCGTAGAAGATCAGGAACAGCTGCACCAGAAGCGGCGTGCCCCGGATCACCCAGACATAGAACCGCACGATCCACACCAGCGGGCGCGGACCGAAGAGACGGATCACCGCGCAGAGCAGCCCGAGCGCAAGGCCCAGCGTGAAGGTGATAAGCGTCAGCGGGATCGTGAAGGTCACCGTCGCCTGCAAAAGCGGCACGAGCGACGACCACATCAGGGGCAACCAGTCAGCCATAGCGGATCCTTTCTGCAAGCCTCACGCGCGCCTCCGGGCCGAACCCCGAGGCGCGCGCGGCTCTACATGCGCCTTACTTCGAGACGTCCTCGCCGAAATATTCCTGCGAGATCTTCTGATACGTGCCGTCAGCCTTCATCTCGTCGAGCGCCTTGTTGATCGCAGCGAGCAGCTCGGGCTGCTCCTTGGCGATGATCACGCCGGAATAGTTCGCATCCGGCTGCGTCGCGGCCAGTTTCACCGGGGCATCCGGCTTGTGCTTCTTGAAATCGAGGAAGGACAGGCTGTCATTCACCGTCGCGTCCGCGCGGTTCTGCAAGACGAGCGCGATCGACTGGTCGAACCCGTTCGTTCCGATCAGTTCGGCGCCGTGATCGGAAGCGATCTTGCCGAAATTGCTCGACAGGGTCTGCGCGGCGGTCTTGCCTTTCAGATCGTCGAAGCTGCTGATGTCGGTCTCGCCTTCGCGCACGATCAGCGCCGCTTTCGACGCGATATAGGGCTGAGAGAAATCGTATTTCTTCTTGCGCGCATCGGTGATGCCCACCTCGTTGATCACCGCGTCGTAGCGGTCGGCGTCGAGCCCTGCGATCAGACCGTCCCAGCGGCCTTCAAGGAACTTCACCTTCACGCCCAGCTTCTCGCCGATGGCGCGGGCGATGGCGACGTCGAAGCCGGTCAGCTTGCCGGACTCGTCGTGATAGGTGAAGGGCGGATAGGTGCCTTCGGTGCCGACGCGGAAGACGCCGTCTTTCTGGATGTCGGCAAGGCTCGCGGCCTGGGCTGCGGGTGCCACGATCCCGGCAAGGGCTGCGATGGCGATGAGGGTGCGAATGGGTTTCATGCGAGATACCTCCGATAGGTCGAAGACGCCGCCCTGTGGCGGGTCGGAATAACAGGCGCCTTACCTAGTAATGCGGCAAGGCGAAGTCGATGCGGCAGGCAAACATATGATAAAATTAGTCTTTTATTCCCTCTCGCATGGCGGGAGCGGAACGAAATCCAGCACCGTGTCGCGCGGTGGAAAGCCTGTTCCACGGCGTGCGGGCGCGGCGAAACACTGTCATCCGACATACGGTTGCGCGCCTCCCCGATGTTGCGAAAAGGCGCGCTCTGCCCCGGCATCGCGCTACGCTTCCGCCCCGCCGGACTGCCTGCCCAATCGCCGCGTCAGGGCGGTCTCCAACAGGCTCAGCGCGTCGTAGACGAGCACCGCGAACAGCCCCACGATCACGCCGCCTTGCAACACGAAGGCGGTGTTGCTGGTCAGAAGCCCCGCGATGATCACCTCGCCCAAAGTGCGCGCGGCCACGGTGGAGCCGACGGTCGCCGTGCCGATGGCAATCACGACCGACAGCCGGATGCCCGTCAGGATCACCGGAAGCGCCAGCGGAAGCTCCACCCGGATCAGACGTTGCCAGCGGGTCAGGCCGATGCCGCGGGCGGCCTCCATCGTCGCGGGCGGCAGAGTCGAGAGCCCCGCGATGGCCGTCTCGAAGATCGGCAGCAACCCGTAGAGGAACAGCGCCACCAGCGTCGGCCCCGCCCCGAAGCCGAGCGCAGGTACCGCCAGCGCCAGCACCGCGACGGGCGGAAAGGTCTGGCCGATATTGGTAATCGTGCGCGACAGCGGCAGGAAGGCCGCCCCCGCCGGCCGCGTCACGAGGATGGCAAGGCCCACCGCGACCAGCGTCGCCAACCCCGAGGCCAGCGCCACCAGCCCCAGATGACTCAGCGAGAGCGACAGGATCGAGGCGCGCTCGTAGATCACCGGACCGCCCGCCGGGGCGAAGGGTGCAAAGACCGGCGCGAACCAATGCGGGCGCAGGACCAGCGCCAGCAAGAGCGCCACGCAGGCGGCCCGGATCATGCCGCTACGGCTCATGCCAGCTCCGCCGCGCGGGCGCGGATCGTGGCCAGCGTGACCCGGCCAAGCGGGGTGTCCCCGTCGGCCACCGGCAGCGCCTCGCAGCCGCGCCACAGACACAGCGACAGCGCATCACGCAGGCTGGTGTCTGGCGCGATCGGCTCGCCCTCGGCGGTGCCGTCTTCCAGCACGTCCGAGACCGGGATCAGCGACAAAAGCCGCAACGGACGGTCGACGCCACCCACCATCTGAGCGACAAAATCGGTGGCGGGCGCGGCGATGATCTCGGCGGGCGTGCCATGTTGCAGCAGCTTGCCGCCATCCATCACCGCCACCCGGTCGCCCAGATGGATCGCCTCTTCCATGTCATGCGTCACGAGCACGATGGTCGAACCGAGCTGCCGCTGGATATGCCGCAGATCGGCTTGCGCCCGGGCCCGGATGATCGGGTCGAGCGCGCCGAAGGGCTCGTCCATCAGCAGCAGATCGGGCCGCGAGGCCAGGGCGCGGGCCACGCCGACGCGCTGTTGCTGACCGCCCGACAGCTCCGCCGGGTAGCGGTCGCGAAACTGCGCGGGCTCCATCGAGAACAGGTCCAGCAACTCGTCGACGCGGGCGCGCGTCTTATCCTTGGACCAGCCGAGCAGCTTGGGAACCGCACCGATATTGCCCGCGATCGTGTAATGCGGAAACAGCCCGTCGCCCTGAATGACGTAACCGATCCGGCGGCGCAGCTCGTGCTTGGGCAGCGCGCTAGTGGCCTCGCCATTGATCCGCACCTCGCCCGAGCTGGGTTCGATCAGCCGGTTGATCATCCGCAGTAGCGTGGTCTTGCCCGAGCCGGACGTACCCACGATCACCGTGATCGTGCCGGTCTCAACCGTCATCGAGACGTGGTCGACCGCTGCGGTGTCCTCATAGAGCTTCGTGATCTCGTCGATTTCGATCATTCTTCACGCTCCGTTCGAGGGGTCGTCAGTTCGACGAGGATGTCCATCGCGATGGCCGAAAACAGCGCCAGCGCGACAGTGGGCAATGCGCCCAGCAAGATCAGGTCGCCCGCAGTCTGGTTCAGGCCCTGAAACACGAATGTGCCGTAGCCGCCGCCGCCGATCAGCCCGGCGATCACCGCCAGCCCGATATTCTGCACCAACACGATGCGCAGCCCCGCCAGCACGACCGGCAGGCCCAGCGGCAGCTCCACGCGGGTCAGGCGCTGGCGCCATGTCATGCCCATCCCGCGCGCGGCCTCGAGCGTGGCGGCGGGCGCGGTGCGCAGCCCGGCCAGCACATTGGCGACCACCGGCAGCAGCGAATAGAGGGTCAGCGCGAGGAAGGCCGGCGCGAAGCCGATCCCGGCGATGCCGATCGCGCGGGCGCCGGGGATGACGCCGCTCAGCCAGCTCAGCACCGGGATCATGATCCCGAACATCGCGAGCGAGGGGATCGTCTGCAGGAAGCTCAGCACCGGCAGCAGCGCGCGGCGCAGCGTCGCGTTGCGGTGGGAGAGCACGCCGAGCGGAAGGCCGATCACCGCCGCCGCCAGCAGCGAGCCGAAGGCAAGGCCCAGATGGCGCAGGCTGGCGCTATAGAAGGCGTCCTTGCGGCTCGCGAATTCCTGCGCGATCGACAGTTCGCTCAGCGCGCCCGACCACAGCAGCGCCCCGACCAAAGCGATCACCAGAACCAGCAGCCGGGCCCGCGCGGCAGGCCCCGGCGACAGCGCGGAAAGCGCATCGGCCATCATCAGCGCGAAGACCACCAGCAGGAACCAGAAGCCCGCCGCCGGAGAAACGCGGGCATAGTCTCCCGCCTCCGCAAGCAGGGAAGACGCGCCGAGAACCAATAGCCAGACCAGCCCCGCAAGGCCAAGCGCCGCGCCCGCGATCCGCAAGTAAGGCCGCGCGGCGGGCAGGCCCAAGGCAAGCCCCAGCAGCATCAGCGCCATGCCCGGCCCCGTGATCTGCGGTGCGGCTAAGGTCCAGAGCGCCTTGCCCTCACCGGCGACGATCCGGTTCGCCGCCAAGGTCAGGAAAGGCGCGAAGATCGCGGCCAGACCAAGCACCGCGAACAGCACGCCCGGCGGCGACAGCCCCGCCATCGCGGAGCCTGTGCCCGCCCGTTTGCGAGCCGCCGCGGTCAGTTCAGCACTCCGATCTGCGTCAGATAGTCTTTCGCCACAGCCTCGGCGGGCTCACCGCCGACCTGAATGCGACCGTTCAACTTCTGCAGCGTCTGCATGTCGAGCTTGTCGAAGATCGGGTTTAGCACCTCGGGGATCTTCGGGTATTCCTTCAGCACCGCGTCGCGCACGATCGGGGTGGGCTCGTAGACCGGCTGCACGCCCTTGTCGTCTTCCATCACGACGAGCCCCGCCGCGCCGACACCGCCATCGGTGCCATAGGCCATCGCCGCGTTCACGCCCGAGGTGCCGCGCGCCGCTGCCTGAATGGTCGCCGCCGTGTCACCGCCCGACAGAACCACGGTCTGATCGGGGCTCAGCTTGAACCCGTAGGCCGTCTGCATCGCGGGCAGCACGGCGGGGGACGAGACGAACTCGGTCGAGGCTGCGAGCTTCACGTCGCCGCCATTCGACACCCATTTGCCGAAATCGGACATGGTGGTGAGGTTGTTCTCCTTGGCCAGATCGCCCGTTACGGCAATCGCCCAGGTGTTGTTGGCAGGCGCGGAGTCGAGCCATGTGATATCGTTCTGCTTGTCCAGTTCGGCGGCGCGGTCATGCGCCTTCGTGGCATCCTTCCAGATGTCGCTATCGGCCTCGTTGAAGAAATAGGCCGCGTTGCCGGTGTATTCGGGGTAGATGTCGATCTGGCCCGCGAGGATAGCCTTGCGCACGACCTGCGTGCCGCCCAGCTGCAACCGCCGCTCGACCGGCATTCCGGCATTTTCCAGCGACAGTGCGATGATATTGCCCAAGAGACCGCCTTCGGTGTCGATCTTTGAGGAGACGGTGATATCGGCCTGCGCGGCGGAGGCGAGCGCGCCCCCGAAGACCGCGGCGGCCACGATGAGAGGATATTTCATGGCTGGTCTGGCTCCCTGACAGATGTCTGTACGTGTCTCGAGACGTGATCCTGCCTGAGGTAGGGCCCGCGCCGCGCCCGCCAAGCCTCCCGCGACCCACCAGCCGCATGCGACGCCCCGGCCTGGCCACGGGGCCTTTCAGGGGTGCGTCACATTTGCGCTAGCCCGACGCGCCAAGGTTTGCATAAGTAGTCAAAAGACATGCTCGAAGAGGGCCGTCATGGTTGGAATTGGTACGGGCCTCGCACGGCTCGCGATGGTGGCGGTGCCGAGCGCACTTGGTGTGGCGGCGATCGTTTTTGCGGGCGATCTGAAATCTCTGCCCAGCCCGAGCGAGGCGAACCGCCCCGCCGCGCTGGTGCGGGTGATCACGCTCGCGCCCATCGAGATGATCCCGCGCGTCACCGGCTATGGCACGGTCGTGCCGGTGCGCGAATGGCGCGCCGTCGCCCGGATCGAGGGAGAGATCCGCGACATCGCCAAGCCGCTCGCGCCGGGCGATATCGTGGCCAAGGACACGCCGCTTTTCACCCTCGACGACAGCGATCTGAAACTGCAGCGCGCCAGTCTCGAGGCGCAGGTCGCGGCCTCCAAGGTCAAGGATGAGACGGTGCGCACGAGCCTCGAACTGGCGCGCTCCGACCTTGCGCTGGCCCAGGATGAGCTCGACCGCCAGAAAACGCTGCACGATCTGGGCCGGATCACCCAGCCCCAGCTCGACGCGGCGCGCCGCCAGCAGCTGACCGCGCAGACCAAGGTGACCGATCTCGAGAGCCAGCTGAAGCTGAACGAGGCCGAACGCGAGGTGCTCGATACGCAGGCGGCGACGATCGACCGCTCGATCGGGCTGTCGACGATCTCGGCGCCTTTCGAGCTGCGGGTCAATTCGCTCGACGCGGATCTGGGGCAATATGTCAATCGCGGTCAGGTTCTGCTGAGTGGCGAGGGCGTCGCGGCGGTCGATATCTCCGCGCAATTTCCGATCGGGCGGATGGGCCCCCTGCTCCGGCTCGCGGGCGACGGCACCAAGGTCACCGATCTAAAGGCGCGCGTCACCCTGCCCGAGCCCGAGCATCCCGTTGTCTGGAAGGCCCGGGTCGAGCGGATGGGCGAGGCGATCGACGAGACCACGCAAAGCGCGCCCGTCGTGGTGCGCGTCGACGATCCGCTGGGTCAGGCGCAGGCGGGCGAGCGCCCTCCCCTGCGGCGCAACATGGTGGTGGCGGTGGAACTCGCCGCGCCGAAGCAGAGCCTGCTCGTCGTGCCCGCCGAGGCGGTCGCGGGCGGGAGTGCGATGGTGGTGTCGGAAGATGGCACGCTGGAGAAGCGCGCGGTGAAGACCAGCTTCGTCTCGGGCGATCTGGCGGTGATCGCGCAGGGCCTCAAGGCGGGCGACAAGCTGGTCGTCACCGATCCTTCGATCGCCGTGCCGGGCATGACGGTGAAAGCGACCGAGGATGAGGCGCGCAAGGCCGAGATTGCCGCCGAGGCGCTCGGCCAGACGGCCACCAGCCCGCAACCGGGCAGCGGTGGCGGTGGCGGCGGAGGTGGCGGC